>DATDST010000001.1:0-5901 GCA_036517815.1 Minisyncoccota bacterium
ATCGCACCTGCCAACCCTCTTGGGCATTCAAGGCACTGGTTACTTTCTCCATGATGGCATTTACTTCCGCATCCGAAAGCGTGCGTTCCATTGATTGGAATACCAGGCGGAATGCGTAGGAAACTTTTCCGTCTTTTTCAAACGTATCGAAAAGGTCACATCGGAAGAGAAGCTCTCCTGCCTCCCGTTCTATGTAGGGTTTCGTAAACCCTACATCAGTGCCGGAAGGGACCCAGAGAGCGATATCACGCAGAACGAACGGATAGATTGAGAAGGGTTTGTAGGGGCCGAGGGAATAGCGCTTCAATTCAAAATCCTCCTTTCCCAGTTCCTCTTGCTCTTCAATACCAATGCTCTGAGCTGGAACACCGAAAAATCCCAACTCGGGGACACGCTCTGTCATCTCAAGAGCCAAGTACTCCCCTTCTTTTGAAAACACCGAGCCGACTTCAAACAGCTTCGGTTTTTCGTTAGGCGCCAGGACGAGCGGTGCGGAAAGTTTTGCGCGCTCCAGAGCTTCTGCAAGATTTTCCTTAAGGAACGGCCGCAAAGCGGGCTTGGTCTTATCGAGGGGGTTGGCGAGGATCACGTCGCCTTTTGGGGCGAAAGATTGCGTGGAGACCTCTATAAATCCTTTCTCCACAAGCATGTCTTTCATGCGCTCGATTCCTCGGAAGCGGTTTTGATCGGGCGTACCAGTAGCGGGGGCAAGCTCCGCGCTGGCCACGTTCTCATAGCCCATGATGCGCCCTACTTCTTCCGCAAGGTCTTCCGGAATCACGATATCCGTCCTCTCAAACGGAGGCGTAACCGTGAAGACACCGGCTTCTTTCGTAAACGCCAAGTCAAGGCGTTTGAATACGCCCGCAAGGTCGTCATCCGAATATTCCGCGCCGATGCGCTTTGAAATTGTTTCAGCCGTGACGGAAACCGCTTTGTGTACGGGCCTTTGCGGATACACATCCACGACGCCGACCAATTCCCCGCCGGCAATGTCTGCGATGATTTTCAACACATCGCGCATGGCGTATGCGGGCAATTCCGGAGATGGGTTGTTCTGAAATCTCTGCGATGCATCAGTAAACAATTTCAGTGCTTGCGCGGTTTTCCGTATTGTGGTGCCGTCAAAGTTTGCGGCTTCAACAATGATGTCTTTTGTGTCTTCCGTTATAGATGCGGGTTTCCCGCCTTTGATGCCGGCGATTCCTATCGCCGCATCTGCGTTGCCGTCCGTAATGAGTATTGCCCCTTCAGGAAGCGCGTATTCCTCGCCGGAAAGCACGGTAATTTTTTCTCCCTTCTTTGCATCTCTTACTTTAATCTTCAAGTTTCCGTTTTCCGATTTGAGTTTTCCAGAGTCAAACGCGTGCATGGGCTGGCCAATATCCAGCATCACGTAATTCGTCGCGTCCACGATGTTGTTTATTGAGCGCTGACCCACGGCCTCAAGCGCGTCCTTTAGCCACGCGGGCGAAGGACCTACTTTCACTCCCTTGATTACTGCTCCGACAAACCGAAGACATTTTGTAGAGTCTGCTATCTCAACCGAGATCCCCAATGAACGACCTCGTAGGTCGTTCATTGGGAGAAAATCGCGAAAGGGGTCGGATTTGAGCGGAACATTCAAAATCGCAGAAAGTTCTTTTGCAATGCCGCGATGGCTTAAACAGTCCGCCGCTCTGTTTGGCAAGACTTTTACATCCAACACCGCATCTTGTGGACTTACGATATCCACACTTTCAATTTCAAATGCATGGAAAGTCAGCGCTTCTGCCAGCTTCTCTGCGCTTGGAAGCGGTTTTTCAAAGTATCTCTGTAACCATAGAACGGATATTTTCATGATTCTGTATTTTTCCGCGTTTGTTCCGCGCCTGTCGGCGCTGTGTCAAATCCATACACGAAGCGGATATCCCCTGAATGGAAGAGACGCACGTCCGAAATCCCGTACTTCACCATAAGTAAACGCTCCAATCCCCCGCCGAACGCGAAGCCCTGTACTTTTTCGGGATCAAGACCAGCGTTTTTTAATACATTCGGATGAAGCATTCCTCCGCCGCACATCTCAAGCCATGCCTGTTTAGGCTCAAACCATGCATCAACTTCTACCGACGGTTCCGTAAAGGGAAAGAAAGAGGGGCGGAACCTTACCTTTGCATCCGAACCGAGATATTCGCGGTAAAAGCGCTCAAAGGTTCCCTTTAAGTTTGCGAGCGTGACTTCCCCGGGCGCTCCGACGGCGAAACCATCCAGTTGATAGAATTGTGCCTCGTGTGTCGCGTCGGTCGCTTCGTTACGGAATACTTTGCCTGGATTAATCATCCTCTTTTCTGTTTCTCCAGATTTCGCCATCTTCTCTAATTCACGGATGGTCACCGATGTCGTGTGCGTGCGGAGCACATTTCGTGCTTCGTGCTTCGTGCTTCGTGCTTCCTTGATGAAGAAGGTATCCTGCATATCGCGCGCAGGATGGTCCTTCGGGAAATTGAGAGCTTCAAAGTTATACCAATCGCTTTCAAGCTCCGGACCGTACGCAATGCCAAAACCCATGCGGCTAAATATCTCCGCTATCTCGCGGGTGGCTATCGTAATGGGGTGCAGGCGGCCTCTGTGCATCGAAAAATCATACCATAGAGCGACTTTAAATCAGTGCGTTTTTTTGCTACACTTCTCCCACTTGCATGAATGGTTTCTTCGAATTTTTTATCTCTGCGTTCCTATTTGTCGGCCTCTTTTTTGAGGTATTCCTGCTCTTAACGTTTTTTGACGCCGAGGCAAAGCGCCGCAGAAGGACGAAGCCTGACGGTAATTTCCCGACGGTGGCCGTCATCGTTCCCTGTTATAACGAAGAAAATACCATCGCGAGAACGGTGGAGTCATTGTTGGCGCTTGAGTACCCAAAAGACAAGCTCAAGATAGTGCTCGTGAACGACGGTTCAGACGATACGACGGCACAGGCAATCAGTTTGTATAGTTCGTATGCGAATATAAAAATTATTCATAAAAAAAATGGCGGGAAGTACACAGCTTTGAACGCGGGAATTCTCGCAACGGAAAGCGAATTTATAGCGGTTCTTGATGCCGATTCGTTCGTGTCTCCGGAAGCATTGAAAGAGATTATGGCGCATTTCGACCATGAGCGCGTGGGGGCGGTCATTGCCGCTCTTTCTATCTGGAATCCCCGATCGTTTTTGGAGAAGCTTCAGCAGGCGGAATATCTTCTCGCCATCGCGTTTCGACATGTTCTTTCCGCCGTAAACGGCCTCTATGTGACTCCGGGGACGCTGTCAGTCTTCAGACGGCAAGTCTTTGAAGAACTTGGGACGTTTGTGCTCGCACATAATAGCGAAGACATGGAAATAGCCATGCGAATGCAGAAAGCCGGATGGCGGATTGTGAATGCTCCCCATGCTCGTGTCTATACCAAAGCGCCCGGAACACTCCCGAAGCTCGTACGGCAACGAACACGCTGGATGACCGGCCTCATGCAAAACGGCTTCGACTATCGTGCTATGTATGGAAATCCTCGCTATGGAGCGCTCGGGATGCTCACCCTTCCGTTTAGCACTTTCGCCGTAGTAGGAATTATTGTGGTCTCCTTCCTGACAGTAATACAAACAGGGAGTTGGCTCTCCGATTTTATCCGGAATGCTTTGGCAGTCCCCTTTTCTTTTACGTTCCATGTGTCGTCTTTTTCTTTCGATTGGTTTTTCCTCCCCCTAAATACCGTGGTGATTCTCGGAGCTCTGGCGATCCTTATTCTTTTCGTACGCATGTGCGCGGGGGCGATACTATCGAACACAAAACCTTCTGTCGGGATGGGCATCGTATGGTATGTGCCGTTTTACGGACTTATCGCTCCCGTGTGGATTATACGCGCCGTAGCGGACGTAGCGCTTGGAATCAGACGCTCGTGGCGATAAACGCGTCTGGCTATCTTTCTCATGAAACCCTACTTCAGAAACGCTCTTCTCGCATTCGTTATTGCCGCGGCGCTCTTCGGCACCGGCTTTTGGGTATCAAATCGGATAAACGACCTGCGCCTTGCGGAACTGCGGAATATTCAAGACCGAATAGGCACGGACATACTGTCCCTTGAAACACAATTTGCCCTCCTTGAGGGCCTCTCGTGCCAGAACATACGGGAGAATTCGGTCTTGTCGTCCGAACTCAATGCTCTCGCCGCGCGGCTCGCCTACACCGAAAACCAGCTTGGGTCCGCAAATGAAGAAGTAGAAGCGCTGAAGCGGCAGTATTCTCTTTTGGAAATCAAGGATTTTCTCTTGATGCAGAGAGTCTCGGAAAAGTGCGGCCTGAAACCGGTATTCGTCCTCTATTTCTATTCAAATCAGGGCGACTGCAAGAAATGCGAAACCGCCGGACATGTGCTTACGTACTTGCGGGAAACGTACCCGCAACTGCGCGTCTATTCATTCGATTACAATCTCGATGTAGGAGCGCTAAAAACGCTCATTACGATAAACAAGATAGAAAATAAACTGCCCGCATACGCCGTGAACGGAAAAGCATACTACGGCTTTTCGGACCTCGAATCGATAGCAAACATCCTTCCGCTCGATACGCTGGCCACCTCAAGCGCAACTACCACAAAAAAATAGACCCAGCAGAATTGACGAGGTTTAGCCTCGTCAATTACTTAGCCTTAATTTAATGGCGGAAGGCGCGGATGCCGGTGAAGACCATTGAAATACCGGCTTCGTCCGCGGCCACAATGACTTCCGCGTCTTTGATGGACCCACCCGGCTGAATGACCGCGGTGATGCCAGCTTTTGTGAGAACATCCAAGCCGTCACGAAAGGGGAAAAAAGCGTCGGAGGCGGCTACTGCCCCTTTCAAGCGTTCCCCTCCTTTGGACACGCATAATTCCGCACAGCGCTTCCTGTCCTGCTGGCCCGCGCCCGAGGCGATAAGCGTCTCATTTTTGACTGCGACGACCGTATTTGACTTGGTCGCGCGGCATACAGCCCATGCAAAAAGCATGTCGCGGGTTTCGTTTTCGGTGGGAGCACGTTTGGTTACTGTTTTGAGAGCGCTGGCATTGAGTGGCGCACTGTCCGCGCTCTCTACCAACATGCCTCCGCGAATTTTGTGCATATGCTTTGCGGTAGAGGGAGTTGGATTCACCAACGACGGATTTGTGAGAACGCGAATGTTCGGCTTTTTTGCAAATACAGATTTGGCCTCATTGCCTACCGAAGGAGCGAGCAAAATCTCAAAAAAGTTTTCAGTCATCTTTTTGGCAAGCTCCCCGTCCACTTCGTGATTGACCGCTATCACACCGCCAAATGCCGCTAATGGGTCTCCTTCATACCACGCGGCCTGGTACGCGTCCGCCAGTGTATCTTTTCGCGCCGCACCACAGGGATTCGTGTGCTTCACAATGACGCATGCGGCTTTCTCGACTCCTAAATGCGAAAGCGCGTATAGGGCGCCGTCCATGTCCAGATAGTTGTTGTACGAAAGCTCTTTGCCTTGAAGGACGTTAAACTTTTGAATGGCCAAGGGATCGTCCTTCTCATCGGCCCACTCATAGAACCACCCCTCTTGGTGAGGGTTTTCTCCATAGCGGAGTTTCTTGCCGTCTCCGAAGTTAATCTGAAAAGCCATACTGAGGGCTTTATTGTAGCAAGAACCCACAATGTTCGGTAGGAACCAGTAAGAAAATTATCCAAGCGCTTTGAGTCTCGCGTTCATTCTTTGCAATTCAGAATTCAGACCTTGCATATCACTTGCAATTTTATGCGCCTCGCCCACTCGACGTAGCGTAGTATTTGCATCGTCATACGCCTTCCGGTTTTTTTCTAGAGTTGCTAGTTCTTCTTGCTTTGAAGCAACCAGTAACGGAAGGTTCTTCAGTTTCTCTGCAATCTCGGCTTTTTTGCC
>DATDST010000002.1:0-2392 GCA_036517815.1 Minisyncoccota bacterium
TGTTTCTTCGTGTTTCGTGACGAGCAATGGGGGCAACAACGCCCGTTTTTTTGGCACGCATGAGTTTTTTCAAAGGATTAGCTCTTAATAGAGCCATAGTATCCTGAAATCAGACACCAATTTTTGCCTTTAACTCAAAAATTCTATCCAGCCGAAGGATATCACCAAGACTATTATGCAAAGAATCCGAATCAAAGATATTGCCAAGTGATTATCGCGCTGAAGCTCCAGAAAGTACAGGAGAAGTTTGCGGATCTCCTCAAAATTCATTCGACATAGCAAGAAGAAAAAACGTCCCATCCTCCCTGCCATATACCATTAATGGTATATGCAGAAGTCAGGCGCGGAGCGTAAACCAGAAAGTACTGCCCTTTCCTTCTCCTTCGGATTCCATGCCTATTGTGCCGCCGTGCTTTTCTATGATGTGCTTTGCAACAGAAAGTCCAAGTCCGACGCCTTCAGTATCAGCCTTTTTAGCAATATCGGTACGGAAAAAACTCAAAAAAATATGCTTCTGATCTTCTGGATTCACCCCGATACCCGTGTCAGAAACGGAAACCTTCATGCCTTGTTTCGTCCTTTCAGCGGTGATACGAACAGAACCCGTAATAGGCGTGTACATGACTGCATTTTCAATAAAAATTTCGACGACTGAAGCCAATCGCCTGTAATCTCCGGTTATGTTCGGAAGATATTCGTCGATTGAGACAAACACATCAAGTCTTTTATCAAGCATCTGCAGTTTGAAGCGTTCCACTGCGCCATTGATAAGCCGTTTCCAATCAATCTGGTCACGCGTATATGAGAGACCGGTATCTTCCGTGTGGGCAGCTTCAAGAAGAACGTTGGTGAGTTCTATCAGACGATTATTGGCGATATCGATCTGTGTGAGGCCCTCGGCAAGCTTCTGATCCGTCGTCTGCTCGAGAAGTTGAGGAATCATCCAACGGATGCGCGTCAAAGGCGTCCGGAGCTTGTGGGCGGCAACGGCAATGAATTCGTATTTGAGACGAGCCACCTCCTTCGCTTGCACCCAGACCAGCCGCCCAACAACAAAAGCAATAACTAAAGCGCCCACAAGCATGATGGCGATTGAAACGATATTGTCGCCGATCGTAACCAAGAGTTGATTAGAAACTTCTGTCATGGCGTTTTTTTGTATTCATTTGTTCCTTCCTCTTCGCGCGCGGCAATCTCATACTCATCCATGCCGAAGTAATGCGCGATTTCGTGCCAGATAGTGTCGCGCACTATATTGCGGACGCGCCGCTTCATCGGTTCGGTCATCATCTCTCCCCATGCGACCAGTTCTCCCACACCGGATTCATGCGCGGCTTTCTCTAGAACAGGGAGACGATAGACCGTAATGGTGTCCGGCATGGTGGGACCGACGCCGTAGCCTTCGCCCCGCTCCGAGCGCGGAGTCCCGCGGTAGAGGCCAAGAAGCGTATCCTCGGGCCCGAGATTATTTTCTTTCCGTGTCTCATCATTCGGCTCCTCCTCAACGAGAAGCGCCACATTCTTCACCTTGGCGCGGAATTTCTCCGGAACAAGAGCAAAAGCGTCCGCAACCAATACTTCAAATTCTTTGGGAGGCATTGTATACAGTATAAAGTATTGAGTATAGAGTATAAAGGACTACGCCAATACAAAACCGCCCAAGCTTTGCTTGGGCGGTTTTGTACTCAATACTGATTAATCACATCCCATTCACGAATGTTCGTGTCTTTGGGCCAAAGTAGCCGGCTGGAGGGCTTATGCCGTTTGCGGCTTGAAACTTCGCGAGTGCGGCTTTTGTCTTTCCGCCGAAGTAGGTTGATTCGTTACCCGGAGAGCCAGCGCCAGAATCGGCAACAACAAATCCTTTGGAATTAAGAAAGACTTGAAGCGCCTGCACATCATCGCCCTCCATCCCCACATCAAGATTGCGAGTGAACGAGTATGATAGAGACGCGGAAAGAGTTGCTGGAGTCGCAGGTGTTTGGGAAACGGCGGGAGCTGTAGGAGTCCCCGCGGACGCATTCAGTACCGCTTTTGTTTTCGGTCCCAGGTAGCCCACAGCCGGGCTAATGCCGACCGACGCTTGATACTTCGCGAGCGCCGCTTTTGTCTTTCCGCCGAAGTAGGTTGATTCGTTACCCGGAGAGCCAGCGCCAGAGTCGGCAACGATAAAACCATTTTCGTTCAGAAACTTTTGGAGTGCCATGACATCCGCACCAGTTGCACCGACATCAAGATCGCGAGTGAACGAAGCGGGAGTGGCCGTGGTTGCAGGGGTTGCAGGGGTTGCAGGGGTCGCGGGAGTGGCAGGTGTAGCTGGCGTTGCGGGAGTAGCTGGTGTTGCGGGCGTTGCGGGTGTGGCGGGTGTGGCGCTACCACCTCCGCCGCCTCC
>DATDST010000003.1:0-11421 GCA_036517815.1 Minisyncoccota bacterium
TACCGAGAAAGATTGAGCTATTTTCCCCCGCGCTTCATCAATAGCGCTACGTGCCAAGCGCCCCTCCAAGTGCGGCGCGCTGGGATTTCCGAAAAATTCTTTCGTCGCCGCGGCAACTGCCCGCGCAACCTCCGGATGAACGGGAGTCGCCGCGGCATAATCCATATAAACCCGCCGTTTTCCAAACATGTCATCTAGCATATAACACGTAGCATGGAGCACATAGCACACGTTTTTCTTATGTTTTATGATCTCTGTTGCATGCTCCATGTTAGTATCTCCGCATGCCTGAAGGATTTGATGTCGTCTTGGAGCAGTTGCTTGCCGGTGCGGTCCATAATCCCATAATCTCGGGACTTACAATCCTCGTTCTTTTTGCACTCATACAGGATTTCTTCTTGTTCAAAAGGTTGCGCCGGCTGGTCCGCGGCGGAGATGGAAAAACTCTTGAGGGTACGATCCGCAATCTCCAAGAACGTACCGTAGCGCTTGAAACTCGTACAGTAAAAACGGAAACCGCTCTCCAAAACCATGAGAGCCGCCTTTCGACCAGCGTTCGCGGGGTCGCGGTCAAAAAGTTCGATCTCGGCTCCGCCGGCGGTCAGCAAAGCTTCGCAACCGCGCTCATCGATGAGAAAGGTTCCGGCATCGTCGTCTCCGGCATCCATGCGAGAGACGGCGTTCGCGTCTATGCAAAACCGGTTGCAAAATTCTCTTCCGAGCGGGAACTGTCCGAGGAAGAACGGAAAGCGATAGACGAAGCCCGAAAGAAACTTTCCTAAAGACGAAATTCTAAATCAGAAATTCGAAACAAATTGAAAATTCCAAATCCGCATTCCAAACGTTTCTGATGTAGTGCGTGGTGCTTGTTTCGGATTTCATGTTTCGCGCTTCGGATTTTTTCATACATTGCTGAAGAACAGTTTTTGTGTTTCTATTCTGTAGATGGAGCGCACTACAAAACATGCACAGCCCGTCGTCGCCATTGTGGGACACATAGACCATGGCAAGACGACGCTTCTAGATTTCATACGGAAAACCGATACCGCGGCACGCGAGGCGGGCGGCATCACCCAGAAAGTCTCCGCGTACGAGATTCTGCATGAGACGCCCGAGGGCACGCGCGCCATCACATTTATAGACACCCCCGGCCATGAGGCGTTCCAGAAAATGCGCTTACGGGGTGCGGCGGCGGCCGACATCGCGATACTGGTAGTTGCTGCGGACGACGGCGTGAAGCCCCAAACGAAAGAAGCCTATAAAGCGATAGAGGAGGCAAAAGTGCCGTTCATTGTGGCGTTCACCAAAATCGACAAGGACACGGCAAACATAGAGCGCGCTAAGGAAAGTGTCGCAAAAGAAGGTATCTATCTCGAAGGCATGGGCGGCGAGGTGCCCTACATCGGAGTATCCGGAAAGACGGGTGCCGGAATACCTGAACTCTTGGACCTCATCCTTCTTGCGGCGGATCTGCATGGCATCGTGTGCGACCCGACAAAGCCTGCCCGCGCCATCGTGATTGAGTCCACACGGGATGCAAGAACAGGCGTATCGGCAACCATCATCGTTAAAGAAGGAACCTTTTCCGTCGGCGGATTCGCGGTTGCGGGATCCGCATATGCTCCCGTTCGCGCACTCGAGAATTTCACAGGCGCAAAAGTGAAAGAGGTCATGTGCGGAAAGCCCGCGCGTATTTCCGGTTTTTCGGAGGAACCGCCTGTCGGCGAGATAGTCTCGGTCGTTAACACGAAAAAAGAAGCAGAAGAAGCAGTGGCGGGTGTGCAAAAGAAAGGAACGGCGCCAGAGAGCCCATCTCAAAATGCTTCGGAAAATCGTGCGACGGTCCGCCTCGTCTTGAAAGCGGATTCTGCCGGGTCACTCGAAGCATTGGAATATGAAATCGCAAAAATCCCACAAGAAAAAGTAGAGATCCTGATTGTGTCGCGTGGCATCGGACCGGTGTCCGAAGGAGACGTGAAGCCGCTCATCGGTTTCCCTGCATCAATCGCGGTCGGGTTTAACGTAAAAATCGAGCCGGTCGCGAAAGATTTGGCAGAGCGGCAAAGAGTATTGGTTGAGACAAAAAATATCATTTATGAACTTGCAGAGTGGATCAAGAACGCGGTCGGAAAGTATGTTCCGGAAGACACCACCGAGAAAACAATGGGAACCGCAACCATCCTAAAACATTTTTCCACCGCAGGTTCAAAGCATGTCATTGGCGGACGCGTCACTGAAGGAGTGCTGTCTCTCCACGACCGTGTAATGATATTCCGCCGCGGCATTGAGGTGGGCGCTGGAAAAATCATCAATCTTCAAAGACAACGGGCGGATGTAGGAACAGTTCCGGAAGGAATGGAATTCGGGGCCCAGATAGAATCAAAAGCGGACATCGTTCAAGGAGATACCGTCTCCGCAACACCCGTTTTTCATGTCAAAAAATAACATTCCACACTATACGATACATCGAATAAAACTATTCGATGTATCGTATAACTGAACACAATGCATATACGAAAAAACGAGCGCTTGCTTTCTTCTCTCGCCCAAGCCGTGGCCGAGTTCATAAGCCGCGAGTCGAATCGCACTTCCCTCATCACCGTCACAAGAGTAGAACTTGCCAACCATGACTCGCTCGCGCGCGTCTTTGTTTCCGTCCTACCCGTTGAACAGGCGCATGCCGCCATTGACTTTCTTACACGGCAAGAAAGAGAAGCGCGGGACTTTCTCAAAAAAAGAATTGAAATGCGAGTGCTTCCCAAACTCGTATTTCAGTTAGACCCGGAGATGGGAACGCATTGAGAAGGCCGAGATGGCATAGTATTCTTACCAAACGGCCTGGTAAACAGGGTTTGCCAGGCCTCTCTCGAAGAGAATGGCCGAACCACGGCCATTCTCCTTCTCGTTCGGCCTGGTAAGCAAGGCTTGCTAGTGCCTCGTTCGAAGAAAGTGTACACACATGTCCATTTTCCTTCTCTCTCGGCCTGGTCGTCAAGTGGTAAGACAAGAGTTTGCAAAACTCTTATACGCGGGTTCGATTCCCGCCCAGGCCTCACGTCGTTTTACGACGTAGGTCTGATGCATGCGGACTGCTTCGCATGCGGCGGGAATCGAAAGGCGCAGGTATAGTTTTGTTTGCGCAACGCGCAAGGCAAAACTACCGAGCCGGGGTCGCGAGAAATTTCCGTCAGGAAATGTACTGGTGACCGAATCCCGCCCAGGCCTCAAACTAGTGACTAGCCCACTAGAGACTAGCAACTAGTTTAAAATGCCCGGGTGGCGGAATGGTTTACGCGTTCGACTTAAGATCGAATGTCCGCAAGGACGTGTGGGTTCGAGTCCCACCCCGGGTACTAAATTGTTTTCATGAAACATCCTGCTGACTTCTGCCCTTCATGCAGTACATCCACGCGGCGCCACATCCTGACGTGGATTGAGGAAATAACGAGTCGATTTCTTCCCCCAACACCACTTTCAAAAAACGGAGAAACGTGGCTCCAAGGAACAATTGAAAACATACTTGCCCTCATCGGCACAGTGGAGTATAGAGATGACTTCCGTGAATCTGACATAGAACCGCGCTCGTGGCGCTTTATCAAAGAAGCCGAAAAACGGGGCATCCATTTTTACTCCCTCTACGGCCCCGCAGGATTTACCAATAATTTCAAGGCGGTCGGCGACGGAAAGACGGTGCGATTTGACATGCTCCCCGTCGCGGAATTTGCGAATGGGAGAAACGCCCGCTTTGCCGACGACAAAAAGAAAACAAAACTTTTCCTTAAGAAGAACAACTTCCCTGCCGCGGATGGGAAAGCATTCTGGTTTTGGGAGAAGAAAAAAGCCCTTATGTACGGACAAAGTATTGACTTCCCGCTCGTCGTAAAACCCAGAAACGGTTCTGTTTCGCGGCACGTGACAACCGATATACAAACCGAGAAAGAACTGGGAGAAGCGATACGCTATGCTATTTTATACTCCCCTTCCTTCATCATCGAAAAATTCGTCGCGGGTTCTTTACACCGCGGGACGGTCATTGATTTCAAGTTTGTCGCCTGCGTGGAGCAATTACCCGCGAACATTGTCGGCAATGGCGTTGCAACCATCCGAGAGCTTATTGACGCAAAAAATACAGACCCGCGCCGCGGCAGGTCAGATGCACCACATTCCACCCTCCACAAAATAGTTGAAAATAGCGTTTCAGAAAAAATGCTTGCCGAGAAAAACTACACCGAAAAAACGGTTCCAAAAAACGGAGAACTTATTTACTTGCAGAAAGACCCGTTCCTCAAATGGGGCGGCGATTTGCACGAAGTGACGCCGTACGTTCATCCGGACAATGTGAAGCTTTTTGAAGACATCGCACGCGCCTTTGAGATACATGCGGTCGGGATTGATTTCATCATTCCGGACATTCGCACGTCATGGAAACAACAGACCTGCGCAATCCTGGAATTGAATAGCGTGCCAGCGATAGATGTGCACCACGTCCCGACTACCGGCACACCCACGAATCCGGCCGCGGCGCTTGTGGATATGTTTTTAAAATATTACGTTTAAATCTTATCTTGTGCGGACACGAATAAATTTCCAGTGGGAAATTAACTCGCGATCCCCGGCTCGGTAATTTTGCCTTCCGCAAGGCGGAAACAAAATTATACCTGCGCCCGCGCACTTAGCAGAAAACCTGCCGTATGGCAGGTATTTCTAGCTAGTGCGCCCACCTGGGCTCGAACCAGGGACCTTATCCTTAAGAGGGATCTGCTCTACCAGCTGAGCTATGGGCGCAGTAGTTTACTGTAAAACAAAAACGATATAGTTTCAAACCGTCAGTTATGCACACGTCGCTATTGGCAGGCGTTATATGGCTTAGTATGCTAGTAATAAAATATGGCAAACCATACTAAACATGTATCAACTGAATGGAATAACCATCTGGCGTACGCTATCGGATTAATCGCGACTGATGGGAATCTTTCTCCTGACTTACGACATATTGAACTTACATCAAAAGATAAAGAAATCATAAGAATATTTAAGAAAATCCTAACGTTGTCGAACAAAATCGGAAGAAAAGCTCGCGGTGGATCGAAAGAGAAAAGATATTTTAGACTGCAATTCGGCTCGAAAAATTTCTTTACATTCCTTATGTCCATCGGACTCTCCCCTGCCAAATCAAAAACCATAGGACCCTTAAAAATACCCCGTAATTACTTCCCGGCATTCATACGCGGCTGTTTGGATGGAGATGGAAATATTAATGAATTTCATCACCCTGAAAGTAAACTGTTACAGCTTTCTATCCGTTTTGTTTCAGCAAGTCCTGCGTTTTTGGAATGGATGTTGCTGAAAATACAACAAATCTTTAAAATCAAAGGCGGATGGATCTATGAAAATAAAGGAAAATCGATCTCTACATTAAGCTTCGGGAAGAGAGACGGGGTACGCCTTTTAAGGCGTGCATATAAAAACAGCGGATGGTATTGTTTGAAACGTAAGCGACGCATTGCCGCTAAATATTTGGGCGAGTAGCCGAATTGGTACAGGCGCATGGCTTAGGACCATGTCCCGCAAGGGGTGGAGGTTCGAGTCCTCTCTCGCCCACACGAGTCCGCGAGTGCGGGCAGAAGAAAATGACTGCTCATTTTCGAGGGAGACTCGAAAGGCGCAGGTTTAGTTTTGTTTGCGCGAAGCGCAAGGCAAAACTACCGAGCCGGGGAAGAAATGCAAACTGCTTTGCATTTCTTCCGGTTTCGCCAAGCGAAAATAGCCCCTGTCCCATATATGGAACAGGCCATAGGTGGACAGCAAAAATCCCGTCAGGGATTTTCTGTGTGACCGAGTCTCCCTCTGCCCACTCGACTCGTTGCACTCGCTCGTGGCAAGCCACCCTTCGACTTGAAAATAACGATCTACGAGGTCGTTAATATACCCAAATGACGGACTTCGTAAATCCGTTATTTAACCAAGCATCATCCGAAACAGAAGCGGCTGGTAGAGAACAATTTTTGGCCCGAATTTTGCCTTGAACTGCGAAAAACCTTTCCACGACGATGGATTCCCCGGAACCCAAAAATTTCCAAATTGAACAACCCGAAAACCGCGACTCTGCGATATTTGAAACCAATGATCCATAAGTCCAGTCATGAGAGGAAGCTTTTCAGTGCCTGCCATAAAAAATCCAGCAGAGTAGTAAGAACTTTTACAGGTGGGAGAATTCAACACCGCAATGCCCGCGAGTATTTCGTTTGTCTTCCCCACTACGACGTAGCACTCGACGAATGCACCTCCTCCCGCAGAAACCACTCCATCAAGAGCATCAATACTGACAGTACCAACTTTTCTTCCTACAACGCTTTTAGGATATACCACTTTAAATTCATTCCATGACAGAGGCCGAATGCGGTAGGAACCCTCCGAAACGAGTTCAAGCCAGTACCGACGATCATAGCGAGCGACTTTCGACCATGATGAGCTGTAATCAGCCGAAAGCTCTGCAAATCCGATTGCAACATACGAACGTTTGAAGAACCGTTTCCATCCTGCAGGCGTATCAGTGCGAGAGAGGCGATGCCATTTGATAATGCGCAGATAGCCCCGCGTTTCTTCCCATTTCGTTACTATCGGTTCTGTATCGCTCGTATATTCCTCAAAAAAGAAAGGCCAGAATCTCCATCGTACTCCACTAGGGTCCCCTGCTATCGCTTCAGGTTTCATGAACTGCGGCATTTGTGCAGGTAAATTAAACTCCGGCCAATTCTGACGAGGAATGAATCCTACTGGTGCGGCTACAATATTCTTCATGGTTTTTGAAAGAGTGCGAGATGATTCCAGAGAAATTGCCACTTCGCAATGAGAGCAAAACGTGCCTTCGGATATTCCAGATATTCTTTTCTTTTAAAGACATTTATGAGAAGAAGCCCCCCTATTCCAAGCGCGTGAGAAAGAGAATCCAGAAACGTAGAATCGGTGAGCAATGGTGAAGGGTTTTCACCTTGAAAAATATCTACAATAAGAAGATCGGCGCTAGAGGACAATTGCGGTAGTGTTTCTGTAACATCTCCTACAATAATTTCAGGTAATGGATGAGGATGGTAGAGCTTGAGTTCCTTTGTAAGTGCAATCATTTCTGAATCATACTCAAGTACGGTAAGGGTTGTCCCCGGAAATGCTTCGTAGATAGTCTTGATTTCCCCACCTCCACCTAAACCGAGTAGAATGACGCGCTGAATGCGCTTTGTAGGAAAAAGTTTTTTTAGATGTTGAAACGCATCAATCCATACTCTGTGTGCATTTGGTCCCGTTTGCTCGGCCCCCTCTACAATAACCCTCCACATACCAAAGAAGCGGTTTGCAGTAATAGAACCATTTTTTTCAGACTCCCGTTGCCTTGTTTCAAAAAACCAGCTCATGTGTCCGGCAATTTTATCACGTTGAGAAACATGGCTTTCTCAACTCATGGCCGACATCCGATGTCGGCCATGAGTATCATATCAGTCCCTTGATGCGGCAAAGCAAAAAAACGCCCCGGAGGGGCGGGGTATCTTTCATGTCAAGGTGACACCTTGACATTATTAATCTATATTTAGACACATATCACAAAACAATCCGAGAAATCAGGTCCCCGGGGGAAACGGCACATTGAATGTTGCGGTTACGGCCGCAAGAATGCTGTAGACGGACACCATGACGAAGATGCCGATAACGCCCCACATGAGGTGGCGTTTTCCTGTTTCGCGCGCCTTTAGATCATCGGCCTTTAAAATGAACATTGCGATGCCATTTCCAAAAAAGAAAAGAGCGAGCGCGAACAAGAGGAGTATCACGGGCCAGATGATGAACGTGTTGAGGTTCCGAATAAAAATTTCCAGTATTTGCATAGCTTTACTCTATCACGAAAAAAGCACCGGGAATCCGGTGCTTTTTCATACATCGATATTACCAATTCCACCAACCGCTGTAAGTGCTGCGAGCAGGATCAACAAAAGGAAGAGCACTTGAACCTCCTTGCTGGACGTTGAATGTGGTTCCCAAGACCTTGACGAGACCCCACACCGAAACCATGACAAACAGAGCAATGATACCCCAAATCATAATCTTTGAACCTTGCTTGCGGCCTTCCTCATTTCCAGAATTGAAGATAAACATCGCCAAGCCCCAGAAAAACGCAAAGAGGGCGAGTGCAACAACAATGGGAGTGGCAAAGCCAATAAGACTCCCCATCTCTTCAAGAATTCCTCCAATATCCTGACCGGTATTTTGCGCAAACGCGAGCAAAGGGAGCGCCCACGCACCGCCGAGAGCACCTGTTAATAACAACTTTTTCATATGATTAAAACATTTAACGCTATTTGATAAGCAAGCATTAGTGTAGCACGTTTTTGCCCTAGGGTGACGCATTAAAGCGACTATGTGGATACCGAGAAAACCTCCTATCTCCCGCACATATAGCAAGAAGAATCTGTTTCAGAGCGCCCTACTCGCCTAAAGATCCATAGGGAATATCATAGGCGGGAACTCCCCCGCCACCGCCAAAAATCCCCGGTCCGCCACCTTGACGAATGCCAAAGGTAACATTCAAGACTTCAATAATGCCCCATATAGAAACCATGACAAAGAGAGCAATGATACCCCAAATCATTATTTGGATGCCCTTTTTCCTCTGTTCTTCGTTGCCGGTATTGAAAATGTACATTGCCAAGCCCCAGAAAAACGCAAAGAGGGCAAGGGCAACAACAACGGGGGTTGCAATGGCAACAAGGCCTCCGAGGATAAGAAAAATCTTCCCCAAGGGAGTGGCGGCCGCGTTACTAATGGCATTCTCAAATTGAGCAAGAGCGATAAATGGCACAAGAAGTGTACCGATAGTACAGAACCACAGGATTTTATTCTTCACAGATGTAAAGGCATTCATATGATGAATTTTTTATATGGCTAAGGACAGTATACAAGAAGAAGCGGAATGGGAGGAAGGCATGTGGATAGGTGGCTCTAATACTCCAAAAGATGGAAGATGTTGCGGGGTTGTTCGAGGGGAACTGTCGGATGAGTATCATCGCCGAAGAAAGTCAGGCGCAATACCGTGATAATCCCGATAAGGGAGAAAAAGACGAACATGGCGATGATGCTCCAGATGAGGCGCGCTTTCGCCTGTTGCATTTTTTTTGCATCCCCCGTTGAGGCGATGAGCATGAACAAATTCCATGCGAATGCAAATATGATAAAGGCAACCGGAATAAACAGGGCCACCAGGCCCGTCATCATGTTAATGATAGTGGTAAGCGTCATGTTAGAGGACAAAACTATGTGTTACGCGGTTATGTGTTATGTGATACATGCTTTGTGCTTCATGGGTGGGGTATCTCCCTCTGAAGATCCTCCACGGTAGCTTGAATCGCCATGGAAAGCGCTTGTGCGCCAAGGACTATCAAGGCCCCGATAATCGCGTAGAAAAAATACTCGCGAGCTTTTTGAAGCTTTTTCGGATCGCCGCTTGAACTCACGAAAAGAAAGCCGACATAGACAATGAAAAGCGTGATGATGGGAAACATGATGTAGACGACCAACTGAAGAATCCGGTTTAAAAATTCCGGGAGAGAACAATATCCAAGCGGATTTCTGAACGTGCCTGTAGTACCACAATCAGACGCGGCGGCGGATACCGCAAAAGGAACCAAAAGAAGCAGGCAAGATAGGCTGTGGACAAGTATCTTTCTTTTCATAGTTCCCTACCCTTTTACTTCATACTAAATTACTTGATACTCTTTCAGTGTACCAAAGCCCCGAGCTCGGCGTCAGCAGAGCGCACCGCTTCCGACACACGGAGCTGTCCAGACAAAACCCCCTCGACCATGCGGCTAAAGACGGAATCGGACTCGGCAGGGTTCGGGTCAAAGAATGCAAAACCAGAGAGCGCCGCATTGTTGAAAATCTGGGCATAGGGATTTGCGGGAGATGCGAACAAGGTATCCCTCCTCACTGACGGCGTTGGGTTACTGCTCGTAAAAACTTTCTGCATATCCGCTCCCGAGAAAGCTTGAGCGACCAAAACCCCGCCTTGAGGATTTTTTGACCCGCGCGGTATGGAAAGCGCTATCACGTTCGCCTCTGCGCCGCCTGAAGCTCCGCGGGTTGCCGGTATCGGCGCTACGTCAAAATTCAGATTCGGGTTGGCCGCGCGAAGCGAGCCTAACTCGCTCGTTCTGCCGAAATAAATTGCCAAAGTACCAGAGAGAAACGCAGAGCGCGAATCCGGACGCGAGCGGTTCCATGAATACGAGGGCTTCACCGGATCGGCAAACTCCGTATAAAACCGGAGTGCAGAATCGCCGGACACCGTAGCGCTATTCACCGTGGAAGCAAATACGGACTTGAATCCTGTCTCGGCCCTCACGATAACGGGATTATCTAATTGGTACAAAAGCGAGAGAAAAACCGCTTTCGCATTCCCCACGTTGTTCCATGCCCCCAAAGCGGCCGCGCTTTGAGTAACAGTGCCCCGCTCGTCTTTTTTCGTCAGTGTGGAAGCGGCGTCCGAGAGTTCATCCCAATACTTTGGCGGGCGCGCCACGCCGGCCTCCGAAAACAACGAACGGTTCCAGTACATCACCAGCGGATCAATGACGAAGGGAAAACCCTTGAAACCTTCTGCGCCGAGAAACACCTCCCCCGCCTGCACGAACGAATCTTGAAAATCCCGCCGCGAGAGAGTGCTATAGGGAATCGTCAGGATTTTATCCGCATGTTGGACGAGATTCTCCGATGAAAAAAGAACTACATCCGGCGGATTACCTTTCGCAATAGCTTCCACCAGCTCCCCCATGAGTTGATCCTTTGGATACGGCGTGTAGGAGACGTCATTGAAATCATTATTCTGGGTTGAGAGTGCGCCGATGAGCTGGTCCATCGTGGATTGCGGCAGAGTCCCCCAAATGGTTACCGCGCCTACCGCCGTTCCGCCGCCGGATGAGAATGTTGCAAAAACTACAACCGACACCAGCGCGAGAACGAGAAAGATACCAAGAACGACAGTGTGAAAAGGTTTCATCCTACGTAGTATAACGTGTAACGCACAGCGTGGAGCGCGCAATGCACTGCCGCAAGAAACCTTGGCTGAACGTTATCTGCTCTCATCTCCACGATGCGCAATGAAGGCGTAATGATGAAGGCCCCCCGGCAGAACTTTGCCTGTTTTGAATCCGGCATTCTCAAAAAGGCCGAGAGCCTCTTCAAGCGGTACGACAGATTCCGCGGTCGGCCCCATGTTCTGAAACGACGCTTTCCAATCAACGACGAGCGCGCGGCCTTTTGGAGCAATCACCCGTTTGAGTTCTGAAACGAAGCGTGTGCGCTCTTTAAGCGCATGCAGAAGGTTAGAAACAACGGCTGTGTGCAAGAGATTGTCGCGAAGCGGAATGTGCTCAT
>DATDST010000004.1:0-4644 GCA_036517815.1 Minisyncoccota bacterium
TATGACGCACAACGTGAAGCGCGAAGCACGCAACGTCCGGAATGTTACATTGCGAGGGTTGACGCTTTTGGAGTCGCTCATCACGCTTGCTATTTTTACCCTCATCATGGCGGCGATTGTCAATTCCGTTCTCCTATTTTACCGCGCCAACGCGTCTTCTATCGAGCAGGCGTATCAGATTGAATCAGCGCGCAAGGGCGTGAATCTCTTGGTCCGCGATATTCGCGAAACCTCCTATGCGGAAGACGGGTCGTATCCTCTCTCCGCAATATCCTCCTCTTCGCTCACTTTCTATGCGGATACTGACCGCGATACTGCCGTGGAGAAGATACGGTACCAGCTTTCAGGAAATTCTCTGATGCGCACCGTCACGGACCCTTCGGGCGACCCTCCGACCTACAGCGGTACGGGTACTACAACCATGGTGTCTGAGTATGTGCGCAACACTACCCAGAACGTTTCTGTTTTTCAATTTTTTGATGCGAGTAGTACCGAGATTACCAGCGCGTCGGACATCGTGCGCATCATATCGGTTACTATTAACTTGATTGTGAACGTGACGCCCGACCGCGACCCAGGTGAATTCACATTGCGGTCCAGCGCGACCTTGAGGAACTTGCGGCCGCAGTAATACGAATATTTTACTATCAAGCGAGTGAGTGATAAAGAAAATGTCTCATTTTCGACCTATCCGAGCGAGCGCAGACAGAAAGTCCTGCTTACTATCAAGCGAATGAGCGATAAAGAAAATGCTTCATTTAATTTATCCGAGCGAGAGCAGAGAGAAAGCCTACTTACGAATTATGACGAATGATACGAATACAAATGCGAGAAAGGAAAAAAATCACGATGCCAATTCGTATTTTTCACATGCATTCGTACATTGGTGTTACACTCCGCGTTTTTCGCGCGGGTACTTCGTTATTCTTGTGCTGGTTTTTTCAACCGTGTTTTTTACCCTTGTCTCAACGCTTGCGGGGTACATTTTCGTTGAAAGGCGCGCGCAACTCGCAAGAGAAAACCGCGAAAAAGCGCTCCATGTCGCGGAGGCGGGGTTGGAGTATTATCGGTGGCATCTGGCGCACTGGCCGGACGATCTTGAGGATGGAACAGGGAATGCCGGCCCCTATGTGCATACGGTTCCGGATCCCGAAGGCGGCATGCTCGGAACATTCTCTTTGGCAATCAACGGCTCGGTATTTTGCGGTTCAGTGGCATCGATCACAATTGTCTCGACAGGATGGAGCGCAGACGACCCGAACTACAAACGCGTTCTGGATGCGCAGTACACGCGTCCATCCGTCGCGGAATATTCTCATATCGTGAACGCGAACGTCTGGGCTGGCGCGGACCGCATCATAAACGGTCCGTATCATTCAAACGGAGGAGTGCGCATGGACGGCACGCATAATGCCGATGTTACATCGAGTGTTGAAACGTGGCAATGTACTCCTTCATTCGGCTGCAACCCAACGACGACAAAAAACGGCGTTTTCGGTGTTGGTAGTCAGCCCGCTTTATGGAACTATCCGACTCCCTCGATGAATTTTGCCGGTATCACCACTGATCTCACGAAACTCAAAGCATATGCCACCACCTCCGGCAGGTATGTGGCCCCCTCGGGGAATTACGGCTACAAAGTGGTATTTAAGTCCGATGGCACCATTGACGTGCGGACAGTAACGGGCACCACGCAAATTTGGGGTTATTCCACCGAAAATGGATGGCAGCAGGAACGCACTATTATTGCCACAACTGGGTCGCTCACCAACTACACCATTCCCGCATCATGCCCGGTTGTGTTTGTTGAAGACAATGTGTGGCTTGAAGGGGTCGTGAACGGCAAAGTGACGTTTGTTGCGGCGGATGTAACCCAGCAGAACGTGAGCCGTTCCATCATCATTCCCAACAGCATAACCTATGCGAATGCGACAAGCGGACTCGCGGCCATTGCCGAAGAAAATGCCCTCATCTCCCTTCAATCGCCGAATGTCATGAGTATCAACGGCATCTTTATTGCACAAAACGGGCGTTTCAGTCGGAACCATTATGTAAAAAGCGGTACTCACGGCCTTCCTTCGTCTCTCGATCCGTACGTACTTCGTTCCACTCTGAACACCAACGGTACGGTGGTTTCAAACGGTCGTGTCGGAACGAAATGGTCCTGCGGCGGCACCTACTGTTCTGGGTATAGCCAGCGAAATGACTCATTTGATAACACGCTTGCAAAAGACCCCCCGCCGTTTACTCCCTCAACCTCCGACGACTATAAATTTGTTGAGTGGCGTGAACAGTGACTGCTAACTGTTCACGCCGGTTCCCGAAGGGAAATTTTCTATGTTTTGCGAAGCAAAACAGAAAATAGGAGGGCCAGAATAGTGATGACTCACTGTTCTCTCCGGTTTCGCGAAGCGAAAATGTCCGATGCCAAGCTTGCGAGGCAGGACATAGGTGGGCCGAACAAGATTGATCTTGTTCTCTCCGGTGCCACTTCGGTAGCCGCCCTGCAAAACGAGTGATACCATTAGAGAAACGATTTGTATGGCATATGAGAGTATAAAACTTTCAGACGCAGCGAACCACGAAATCGCGGGGCTCCTGAAAGGTCACGATGCAGTGGCTTTTACAGGTTCAGATGGCACTCCGTATGCTGTTGTACTCACTCCACAGACTTTCAATTTTATTCACGCTATGACTGAACTGGCCGCAACAGTCGCTGGTCGTCGAGGAACTAATCGAAAAACCGTCACGCTTGCTGAATTTGAACGCAATAAAAAACGCAATAAAAAATAAGCTCGCAACTGGAAGCTTGAAGTTATCCAGTATGTTACAATCGCCGCATGGCGAAGCCGCTCATAGTGGGTAACTGGAAAATGTACGTTAATTCTCTTGCCGATGGCAAGAAGCTTCTGAAAGACATTGATCATTCATTTCCGCGTGGAGTGAAAGCGGACGTCGTCGTCTGCCCACCCATTCCTTTAGCGGTGGTGTTGCGCCGCGCGTATGCGGGGAGGCGCATTTCTTTCGGTACGCAAGATTCATTTTGGGAGCAAGAAGGGCCTTTTACTGGCGCCACATCGCCGCGTGCGCTTGCAGAATCGGGAATCGAGTATGTCATCCTTGGCCACGCGGAGCGGCGAATGCTGGGAGACACGAATGAGATTGTCGCCAAGAAGGTCTCCGCCGCGCTTCTCGCTGGACTGCGTCCTATCGTATGCGTGGGCGAGAACATTCGCGACGAGGAAGGGAAACATTTTGCAACCTTAAAAACCGAAATCGTTGAATCGCTCTCGCGCACCGCTTCCGCCTCCGCAGGCAGAATCGCGATTGCGTATGACCCGCTGTGGGCGATAGGCGCTAAGGAGCCAGCTCCACCGCGCGTGGCCGCGCAATCCATTATTTTCATCCGGAAGACGCTTGCCGAGATGTGGGGCAGGGAACAGGCTTTGAAAACACGGATTATATACGGCGGTTCGGTGGACAGCGAGCATGCCGTGTTGTTTGCGAGTGAGAAGAGCATCCAAGGGCTTTTGCCCGGGCGGGCATCGGTGGACGCGAAAGAATTTTGCGCGATTATCAAGGAATTCTCACGATTATGATTCATTCCATAGAAGAACTCACGGATCTTAAGGGGAAACGAATTTTGGTGCGTGCCGATATCAATGTCCCCATCGGAAACGGGCAGGTAACTGATTCTTTACGTATTGATCTTGCATTGAAGACGGTGACATACATTACCGACCACGGCGGGCGAGTAATACTTATTAGTCATATGAGTGATGTGGCCGGCTCACTTGCTCCCGTTTTTAAATATCTCGAGCAAAAAATAAAAATAAGCTTTTTGTCCGGCATTGCCGGTTCCTCGGCACAAAAAGCAGCACACAGTCTTTCCGATGGCGAAGTGCTCCTTCTTGAAAATCTCCGTCACGATAGAAGAGAAGAAGAAAATGATTTGAAATTCGCCACAGAGCTCGCTTCGCTCGCCGACATCTATGTGAACGATGGTTTTCCAGTTGCGCATCGCGCCCATGCCTCTGTTGTCGGCGTACCGAAGCTCTTGCCTTCCTATGCGGGGTTTCAATTTTTGGATGAACTGAACGGGCTCACGCCCGCCTTGGCGCCGGAGAGTCCCTCGATCGCGATTATCGGCGGCGCGAAGCTGATTACAAAAATTTCTCTCATCCAGGCGCTTCTCAAGAAGTATGACAAAGTATTCATAGGCGGCGCCTTGGCGAACGATTTGTATGTCGCCAAAGGATATGAGGTAGGAAAATCATTAGTTTCCGGCACGGGACACGCGACGAATCTTTTGGAAAACCCCAAAATTATTCTTCCGACGCACGTGATTGTCTCGGGGCCCGCTGGCACGCGTGAGACGCGGGCAAGCGAAGTCGAAAAAGAAGAAACGATTTCCGATATAGCGCCAAACTCTATTCGTGAGCTCAAACCGATTATTGAAAAATCCAGCTTTGTCTTATGGAACGGTCCGATGGGGAATTTTGAAAAAGGTTTTCGGCAGGGAACGGATGTGCTCGCGGAGATAATCGCGAATGCGCCGGGAAAGAAGATTATCGGCGGAGGAGACACGCTGTCTTCAATTCAGAATCTCGGCCTTTCCAAAAAATTCACCTTTATTTCAAGCGC
>DATDST010000005.1:0-4291 GCA_036517815.1 Minisyncoccota bacterium
TACGTTTCGCCAAACGACGCCACCTCGCCGGTTGACGCCATCTCCACATAGAGAAGCGGGTCCGCACCTTTGATGCGGCTATAAGAGAATTGCGGGGATTTAACGGCAACGTAATCCAAATCAAGTGTCCGATACTTGCCACGGACATCTTTACCCAAGAGCGCCTTCGTCGCAATCTCTATAAAATTATATCCCGTTACTTTGGAAACGAAGGGAAAACTGCGGGAAGCGCGAACGTTCACTTCTATCACCATGAGCTTGTTGTCCTTCGCGAGGAATTGGATATTGAAGGGACCGGTAATCTTGAGTGCGCGCACAATCCGCTTCGTGATGTCCCGCGCACGGCGAACAGTCTCCAAGTACGTCCGCTGGGGCGGCAAAACCACCGTCGCGTCCCCCGAATGCGTGCCAGCGTTTTCCACGTGTTCGGTAATGGCATATAAGGCCAATTCTCCTCTCATAGCCACACCGTCTATCTCTATCTCACGGGCGTTTTCTATAAATTTTGATAAAACGAGCGGATGCTCGGCAGAAATCGCTATCGCGCGCTCTAGAAATTTCTTCAAAAAAATCTCGTCGGGTGCGATCGCCATGGCGGATCCGGACAAAACATAGGAAGGACGCACGAGAACCGGATATCCCATTTTTTCCGCCGCGGCCGCCGCGGCGGATACCTTGGAAACTTCCACCCATTCGGGCTGATCAATGCGAAGGGTATCCAGAAGCGCGGAGAAAATGTGCCGATCTTCCGCACGATTAATATCTTCGGAATGCGTGCCGAGAACCTTCACGCCGTTTTTTGAAAGCGATAGCGCAAGGTTGTTCGGAATCTGACCGCCGGTTGACACCACGACTCCGTCCGGTTTTTCAAACTGCACGATGTCTAAGACGCGTTCTAACGAAAGCTCCTCAAAATACAAGCGGTCTGACATATCGTAATCCGTGGAGACTGTTTCAGGATTGTAATTCACCATAATGGTTCCCCGCCCTTCCGCTTTCAACGTCTTAAGTGCCTCCACGCTGGACCAGTCGAATTCCACCGATGAACCGATGGAATATGAACCCGAGCCCAAGACCGCGATGCTTTTCCCCGACGCTCTCCGATGTGATATCGGAGAGGTCGGGGCCCCGACCTGTCGCGTCGGGGTTTTCCAGCTTGGTAGAACATCGTGTTCCGTACCGTGATAGGTGAGATACAGATAATTCGTAGTCGCAGGAAATTCGCCCGCAAGCGTATCAATTTGTTTGACGACCGGCGTGACGCCCTTCTCAAGGCGCATCTTCCGTACGTTCATTTCGGAGAGATGTGTGATGACGCCGATCTGCCGATCGGAAAACCCAAGCTTTTTTGCCTGCCGGAGCAACTTCATGTCAAGGCGACGCCTTGACATTTTTGATTCAAAAACGACAATATTTTTCATCTTGGAGAGAAACCACGGATCGATGTGTGAAAGCTGGTGTATTTTTTCTACGGAAACGCCCGCGTGCAGGGCTTCCGCTATCGCAAAGACCCTATGCGTCGTGGGATTTTTAATCTCATCCATATAGTCATGGTGTAGAGACTGCCCTATGAGATGCTTTTTGCTATCTAACGGAGTAAACCCCACTGCGCCAACGCCAAGCATGCGAATGGCTTTCTGCAAAACTTCTTCAAAACTTCTCCCTATTGCCATCACTTCACCCACGCTTTTCATCTCGGTACCAATCGCGGACACCACATTGTCAAACTTCGCCAAATCCCATCGCGGCATCTTCAACGCCAGATAATCCAAGGCCGGTTCAAAGCAAGCGGTGGTTTCTCCTGTTACTGCATTTTTAAGATCAGTCAGCCGATAGCCCAAGGCCAATTTCGCGGCAACAAACGCCAATGGATAGCCAGTCGCCTTTGACGCCAAAGCAGATGAACGCGAAAGACGCGCGTTCACTTCAATCACGCGGTACTCGCCCGTTTTCGGGTGCAACGCGTACTGGATATTGCACTCGCCCACGATGCCCAAGTGACGGATGGTACGGATGGCGACTTCACGCAGGCGGTGATACTCCTCGTTTGTCAAAGTTTGCGACGGCGCCACAACCATGCTTTCCCCTGTGTGTATTCCCATCGGGTCCACGTTTTCCATGTTGCATACCGTGATGCAGTTGTCCGCTCTGTCCCGCACCACTTCGTATTCAATCTCTTTCCATCCCTCCAAGTATTCCTCAACGAGTATTTGAGACGTGGTGTGAAATACGTCTGACAATTTTTCGACAAGCTCTTTCTCATTTCGGACGACGCCGGAGCCTTGGCCCCCGAGCGCGAACCCTGCGCGCACCATCACTGGATAGCCGAGCTGACTCGCCGCAAGGACGGCGCCTTTCACATCTTTCACCGCTTTGCTTTTCGCGGTCGTGACACCAATCTCGGAGAGGCGCTTTACAAACAAATCGCGGTCTTCCGTGTCCCGAATGGTTGAAACCGGTGTCCCTAAAACGCGCACGCCATATTTTTTGAGAATGCCGCGCGCGTCAAGCGCGAGTCCAAGGTTTAAAGCAGTCTGGCCACCAAAGCCCAAGAGTATCGCATCCGGTTTTTCTTTCTTGATGACGTCAATTGCATATTCTTCCGTAAGCGGCACGAAATAGACCTCGTCCGCCAAACCTTTATCCGTCTGCACCGTCGCGATGTTCGGATTCATGAGGACGATTTTTATGCCTTCCTCTTTCAAGGCCTTGATCGCTTGCGACCCCGAATAATCAAACTCGCCCGCTTGGCCGATTTTGAGTCCGCCGGATCCAAGCAACAGAACTTTTTTAATTTTTTGCATAATAAATTCGAAATTCGAATATCGAAATTCGAAACAAATTCAAAATTCTAAATCCAAAATTCCAAACGTTTAGAATTTTGCCTGCCCGCCAACCTGCCCGTCCGACCTGCCCGCCAAAGCCTTGGCGCAGGCGGGAGTCAGACGCAGGCGGGAGCCTTGGCGCAGGCGGGTGCTTCGAGTTTGTTTCGTATTTCGCCTGCCCGCCAACCTGCCCGTCCGAAGTCAGACGCAGGCGGGAGTCTTGGCGCAGGCGGGTGCTTCGTGCTTCGTGCTTCATATTGTGCGTTTTTTTGACCGTACGACTTCTTTCAAGAACTCATCGAAAACCCACGCGGTATCAGTAGGCCCGGGGGCGGCTTCCGGGTGAAATTGCACGGAACGGAACGGTTTTGCCGTGTGGTAAATTCCCTCCACCGAGCTGTCATTCGCATTCCTGAACCATACCTTCCAGCCGAGAGGAAGCGTCTTCTCGTCTATCGCGTACCCGTGATTTTGGGAGGTAATAAAGCATCTCCCCCCCATGTGGGACATCGTATGTCCCACATCAGGGAGAACAACGCAGGGCTGGTTCTGCCCGCGGTGGCCGTAGGGCAGTTTGTAGGTTTTTGCCCCTGCGGCAAGCGCCATGAGCTGGGTTCCGAGGCAAATGCCCAAGATAGGTTTCCCTTTCGCAAACGCTTTCTGTATATGCGCTATCGTCGCTATGCATTTCGTCGGATCTCCAGGCCCGTTTGAAATCACCACGCCATCGTATTTTTCGCGCATAAAATCATAGTCCCACGGCACGCGGATAACGGTCGCCTTGCGCGCGAGGAGCGTGCGCACGATGTTCTCTTTGGCACCGCAGTCAACGAGAACGATGCGGGGCTTTTCGCTCCCGCCTGCCTGCCGCGACGTATCCTGCGGCGCAGGCAGGTATGTCATTTTTCTTTTAATGCTTACCCGTGCGACGAGATTTTCTGTATTCGGGTCAAAAAATTTTCCGGCTTTCCCGGAGATACTGACGCGACCAAGCATGACGCCCTTTTCGCGAAGGATTTTGGTGAGCGCGCGCGTATCAATGCCGGTTATCGCCGGCACGCCGGATTCCTTGAGCCAACTTCCGAGAGATTGTTTCGCGCTGTGATGAGAGTACGTGTCGCTGTATTCGGAAACTATCAAGCCCGCGATGTGCATCTTTTTCGACTCAAAAAAACGGCGTTCCGAGACGCCGTAGTTGCCGATCAAAGGATACGTGCAGATGAGGATCTGTCCAGTGTACGACGGGTCGGAAAAACTTTCCGTGTAGCCCGTCATACCCGTATTGAAAACAACTTCTCCGAAAATCGGTTTCGTGATGGGGGCGCCGAAACTTTCGCCTTCAAAGACCGAACCGTTCTCAAGCGTCAAAATCGCTTTTCTCTTTTTAGAATGAGTTTTATAAAAAATGGCGCTCTTCTTGTGCGCCTTTTTTCTCTTGCTGGCCATTAAAGTACCAGTATACCGAG
>DATDST010000006.1:0-4576 GCA_036517815.1 Minisyncoccota bacterium
GATGCCGCGGCCGTTATCGGCAACGCGTACGAGATTTTTCGGCAACAGCGTAATCTCAATATCGTTCGAATGCTCGCCCATCGCCTCGTCACGCGAGTTGTCAAAGACTTCCCAGATGAGGTGGTGGAGGCCATCCACGCCTGTAGTCCCGATGTACATTCCAGGGCGTTTTCGGACCGGGTCAAGCCCCTCCAAAACCGTGATGGAAGAGGCGCTATACGTGCCCGCCGTAGCCTTGCTGTGTCCGTTCGTAGCTTTATGCGAAGTCGGGGCGGAGGCGGGGCCGGTAGAACTTTTTTGCTCCTTTTTTGGTGTTTTAGGCATGAAAACAATAAGAAAATCCCGTTTCGGGGTACCTCTATTTTACCATAAAAATGCCGCCAGCGCTTGAGGAAACCTCAATAAAATAGGCTTGTGTATAGAAGAATACGCCTTATGAGAACGAATGCAGTGAAAATTACATGTGTTAATTTAGTACGGCCGTACTAAATTAACACATGTAATGAGCAATTGATTGACACTAAAAATAAGGGGCGTACCGTGAGCTTATGGAAGGCAGAAAAAAGGAAGGCAGAAAAAATCTGGCTCCAAAAACCATTGCGGTATTAGCAAGTGCGATTCTGATGTCTAGTTGTGTAGAGTTTAACAAGGGAGATATCCGTCGCCTTGCGACAGAGTGTAGGGTCGTTTCTGGCATTCTTACCTGCCCGAATGACACAGCACTAAAAAAATATCAAGAAGACAAAGGATACCGAGGACAATTGTATTTTTCTCCGGCTGAGGGGAAGCTCAAAGGAGTATTTTAAATTCGTCGGGGACCAGACGAATGATACTTGACATTTTTTGTATTAAATGCTACAAAGCCCTTATGGAGAAAAAGCCTGAATCAATATCCTTGAGCATAGTTCGTGGGCTTACAAAAGGTGTAGGAATAACCGCGCTTACTCTAGGGGTCGCTGTCAGCGTAGCGCATAGTGTAAGCGAATACAGGGAAATCCGTAAGGATCAAAATATACGTGAATGCGTAAGAAATTCTTTGTACGCCGGGAACAACAAGTATTTAGTTATTTGCCTTGAGGAAAAAGATAACCCGGTTCTTGGTTCATTAGTATTGATAGAATTTAGAAAAACCTACCCGCGACTCAGCGCGGTCAGGGCAGAGAAAAAAGAGGGTTCCGGGTTGGTATTCATACACATAGCGGCTTAATGCGATAGAAAAATCCTGAAAGCATACTATGGAAAAACTTTTAAAAGCGGCAGGAGCCTTCGCATTCCTGGCTGTAGCAGCATGTTCAAACCCTGAAACAAGGATTACGGAAAATGCCTGTACGAAAGCGTCTCCGCGTGGCGGAAACTCCGAAAGACCCAAAGGAACTTGCTACATGCCACTCGAAGACGATTTGGTACCATTTCCTCGATGAATGTAGAAGGAAAATTCAGAGTAGGCGCAGCGCTGGCAGCGTCCATGTTTTTAAACACGTGTGGTGATCCTCTAGAAAAAGCGCGAGTGTGTGCAGAAGGCGGTGCGGCGAATTTCGAAAACAAAGATACCGGGAATAATATAAAACAGGAGGTCACTTTTCCGTGCGATAAATCTACCGCGAATGATGCCCTTCCCATCTTTAAGGCTCGAAAACCAGGAGTCGCGGCAGGGTTGCCAATGGAAGAATTTATAGATCAAAAAACAGGAAAGCCGGCAACCATGGTGACGGTAAACCGCTTCAGAAGAGAATAATTGGCCTTCCCTGTAATTTCATCTATTTTCTGGTATACATAAGGACTCATGAGTATTGAAAGGCGAAAAACTGGTCCCTTCACCGCGCTCGCAGTTGCGAGTGCCATTACCGGTTGCGCCGGTATTCCTTCTTTCGAAAGAACCACTTGTGAAACTACCGCGCTGCGAAATGCTAAATACTCCAACGAGGTTCTTGTTCCGTGTGGAGGTGCAGAATTTGAAAAAGCGTTAGCGGCAATCAGGAATGCATTTCCCAACCGCTCTCTAGGAGGAATTCTACCCAATCTATACGGAAGGGGATCACCTGATCAAAAAATAGTTATTTTAAGAGATAGCCCTCCACGATAAGCCGATATCTTTGCGATATTGTTTCCCCTCAAATTGGATTTTTTCAGCCGCGCCGTAGGCGCGGCTACGGGCTTCCTCTGGCGTATCGCCTATCGCAGAAACTCCAAGCACTCTGCCTCCTGCGGTTACCGCGTTTCCGCCTTTCATCGCGGTCCCTGCATGGAACACTACGACCGATTTGTCCAAGGAGCCTCCTTGGACAGGGCCTTTAATAGGAAAACCTTTTTCGTATGTTCCAGGATACCCACCTGACGCAAGTATCACTGTAATTGCATATGTATCCGACCATTTTATTTTCGTATCCGCGAGCGTGCCGTTTATGCACGCAAGCATTATTTCCACCAAATCTGTTTCCAGAAGTCGCATGTATGTTTCGCATTCCGGATCCCCAAACCGCGCATTGAACTCCAGAACTTTAATGCCCCCTTTCGTGAGCATGAGTCCCGGATATAAAACTCCGACAAACGGTGCGCCTTCTTTCTTCATCGCCTCAACGACAGAATCTACAGTTACCTGTATGTTCGTGAGCAGGGTTTCCGAAATGGAAACCGGAGCTATCACGCCCATGCCGCCAGTATTGGGGCCGGTATTGCCCTCGCCTATCCGCTTGTGGTCGCGCGAGACGGGAAACAGCTTGGCTGTTTTACCATCGCAGAATGCATGTACAGAAACCTCGGTGCCTTCAAAAAATTCTTCAATAACCACCGTTTCTCCCGATTCTCCAAACACGCCCCTTTTCATAAACGAGCGGAGCGTTTGCTCTCCCTCTTCTTTTGTGTGAGCGATAACGACGCCCTTGCCGAGCGCAAGCCCGTCCGCTTTGATAACAACCGGCATTTGTTGTTGTTTCATATATGAAACAGCGTCCTCAAAAGAAGAGAAAGATGCGGACGCGGCAGTGGGAATGTTATGAAGACGCATGAACTCTTTTGCGTACGCTTTGGACCACTCAATTTTTGCCGCAGCTTTGCTGGGACCGAATGTCCTGATACCGGCGTCCGTCAGCGCATCAACCATGCCAAATGCGAGTTGATCATCCGTACTTACAACGACAAGATCGATTTTCTTTTCTTTTGCAAAATCAACAACGGCTTGGTTATTTTTTATATCCAGCGCAATGTTTTCTCCCACCTCTGCAGTGCCAGCATTCCCCGGAGCAATATACAGCTGTCCGCACTTCGGCGATTGTTTGATTTTCCACGCGAGTGCGTGTTCCCTTCCCCCAGAGCCGATGATAAGAATATCCATATCCTGATTATATAGCGACAAGACATATATGCTACTCCACGTACATCGGATATACTGAACTCGCATGGAAATGGAGGAACGTTCAAGCACACACGGTTTGCATCACAGTGACTCGGTAACCACCGCGCGCATACAAAGCCTGACCGACGGCGTATTTGCTTTCGCCATGACCTTGCTCATACTCAACTTCAGGACGTCGGTTGACATCCCATCGGAATCTCTCACTCAAATCCTCTTTGCCTCGGTACCGGCATTTTCTACATATTTTTTGAGCTTTGTGGCGCTTGGTGCGCTATGGGTTGCGGATCAGAATCATTTCCGTTGGATAACGCGCGCTGATAGAACTTTTTTGTGGATTAATATTTTCTTCCAGAGTTTTATCGCATTGATTCCCGTCTCCACCGCGCTTCTTCGAAGTTACTACGAAAATCCCCTTGCGGTTGTTCTGTATGGGACAAACCTCATCATCTGCGGTATTGGGTTGTATCTGCAGTGGGCATATGCCACCCATAGGCGGCGTCTTATTTCCGACGAAACGAGTGAGACGACCATACGGCTTATGAAAAGCCGGATTCTAGTTCCGGCAATGCTGGTTATCCTTGCAAGTCTCTATACATTTGTCTCTTCTGTCGTGAGTTTGTACATGTTTGCCGTTATCTTTGCGCTCGCCATGATACCCGCTACAAGCGACAAAATCATCAAAATAATAAGGGAAAAACTCTAACAGAAATACTACGCCGCAAAAGTCGCAAGATATTTCTCCATCTCTTTCGGTGACTTCAGTCTCACCACTTTCGGTTCCGCGTTCACCATTGTGAGAGCTTCTTCTATTTCGCTCCTCTCTCCCCGAAACAAGCTGATCAAAAAGCGATGGAGCTTAAATGTGTCAAAACAATCGGGTGGCAACTCCGGCCGCGCGACTTTCCGATATTTAATCGCACGCACGAGGTAGCGCGCGGCCGCCCTCCAGCCCGCATAGTCCAAATAGATGATCAAATCCGCCTGCAGTATTCGCTCTACCAAGTGTTCGTTGATCCATCCCTCGATTATCCATCGCGGATTGTTTTTCAAAATTTCCTCCTGTCCTTTGATGTACTCCGCTTCCGGCACCTCTGTCCATCCGCTTTTCCAAAAAAGCGCATCCATATGAAAAAGCGGGAGTCCTGTTTTTTCGGCAATTCTTCGAGACACCGTGCTTTTCCCCGAGCCGGTGATTCCAAGAATCGCGATTTTGTTGAGATTCAT
>DATDST010000007.1:0-19798 GCA_036517815.1 Minisyncoccota bacterium
CGGAGCGCCGAGACCGCAAAATTACGCGAACAGGACGCAGAAGGCCGCAGACAGAAAATTTATAACTTGCATCCTATTAATTTTCCGTTATTGGCACTTTTGATTTCGGGGGGCCACACGGAATTGGTTTTGATGAAAGAGTGGTTTGCATATGAACATGTGGGACAAACGCGCGACGATGCCATAGGCGAAGCGTTTGATAAAGTCGCGCGGCTTTTGGAGCTTTCCTATCCCGGAGGCCCGAAAATCGCAGAACTTGCAAAAAAAGCCCGCGTGCGCCTGTCTGCACAGGCAGGAGGCAACCCCATCATCTTCCCGCGCCCTATGGCGGAAGATACGACGTGTGATTTTTCGTTCTCCGGCCTCAAAACCGCGGTTCTCTATAAGCTTAAGAGCATGGAGAAAATCAGCGAGGAAGATAAAGAGCATATTGCCGAAGCGTTTGAAAATGCCGCGCGAGATGTGATAGTTCTCAAAACCAAGCGCGCCCTCAAAGAAACGGAAGCAAAAACTTTGGTAATTGGCGGCGGTGTCTCTGCAAATGAAGAAATCAGAAGGGCGATGACTGCGATGATAGAAAGAGATTTTCCCGCCGTTTCACTTCACTTCCCCGACAAAACATTGACTGGTGACAACGCCATCATGATCGGTGCGGCGGCGTATGTGCGTTCGGTTTCCGGCCACGCGCCGCAAGCGGCTCTTGCGGCGCGTGGAAACCTCCGCTTGGGGTAAACATATGTAGGGTTTACGAAACCCTACATGGCGTTAGGTACGTTATACTCTCTCTATGTTCGGATTCGGAAAAACCGGTGCGTGCGATTTTCTTGCGATAGGAGATGCGGTTGTGGACGATTTCATCCGCCTCAAAGATGCCGAGGTTCATTGCGATATTGATACCGAGCGGTGCATGATTTGCATGCGCTTCGGAGACAAAGTGCCGTTTGAGTCATCAACGGTCGTCTATGGCGTGGGTAACTCCGGAAATGCCGCGGTTTCTGCCGCGCGACTCGGTTTGAAAACAATCTTCATCACCAACATCGGCAAAGACGAGCGCGGCGATGAGATCGTGCGCACCTACAAAAGAGAAGGAATCGATACCGCGCTCGTGACCCAGCACGAAGGCATGCCGACGAATTACCACTACGTCCTGTGGTACGGGGATGAGCGCACGATTCTCGTCAACCATCATCCGTATCCCTACCGATTCCCCAATGATATACCGGAACCTAAAATTCTGTATCTTACCTCCCTTGCAAGCGGTACGGAAAAATATCATGACGATGTTGCAACATACCTTGAAGCGCATCCGAATGTTTTCCTCACGTTCCAGCCTGGAACCTTTCAGATGAAAATCGGCGCAGAACGCCTCTCGCGCCTCTACAAGCGAGCAGATCTTCTTGTGGTAAACAAAGAAGAAGCGCAGAGGATTTTAAACGCATCCAAAGAGCAGAATGCTGAAGTGCTTCTGAACGGCTTGCATGCGCTCGGATCAAAAACGGTTATCATCACGGACGATACAAACGGCGTGTATGCACTTGAGAAGGATATCTCTTTTCATCTGCCCATGTATCGCGACCCAAAACCGCCCTTGCAGAAAACGGGCGCGGGAGATGCGTTTACCTCAACCACGGCCGTTTATTACGGCACCGGAACACCTTTGAAGGAGGCCATGGAGCGGGGCATGATAAACGCCGCATACGTGGTGCAGGAAATCGGCGCGCAGAAAGGCCTGCTCACCAGAGAAGGCCTGGAAGAGAAATTCAAAGCATTCAAAAAAACCTAGAAGTTTTTTTGATCCAGTTTTGTGAGCGGATCCGTTGTGTCGTATGAAAGAAATGACGTCTCTTGTGCGACGTTGATGATGGCGAGTGCGGCCACAGAACCGCAGATGGTAATGAGAAGCACTGCAAGATACGTGTTGACGGTTTGTGCGGTAAGCATTCGCATAAGGGTTATTTTATTTCTTGGTAATAGCTTTGGCAACTGCGGCTACAATGGCTTCCGCATCCAGCCCATAGTGGTGAATCAGCTCTTGCGGCTCTCCTGACTGGCCAAAACGGTCTTGAACCGCGACGAATTCCATAGGCGTCGGCAACTCCCGTGCCAATAACTCGGAAATGCTAGACCCTAAGCCTCCCGCCGCCTGATGTTCCTCAACGGAAACAACTGCGCCAGCTTCTTTCGCGGCCGAAAGTATCGTCTCTCTGTCCAAAGGCTTCACCGTGTGGCTGTTGATGACCGAAACGTGCGTGCCTTTCTCTTCCAGCATTTTTGCGGCAAGGAGAGCTTCATAGAGAAGATGCCCGCACCCGATGATCGCCGCCGCGGGCTTTGCCACGCCGAAGCCTTGCGCGAAGGCGGGTCTCCACAAATAATACGCTTTGCCGATTTCAAACGGTGTTTCTGTAGTCGTAAAAACTTGCGTCTTATCGCGTCCGAAACGCAAGTACGTGGGTTTCCCGTTTTCCGCCGCGGCAATGGTCGCCTTTCTTCCTTCCTCCGCATCACACGGATTCACAACGATCATATTTGGTAGCGCCCTCATCAAAGCCATATCTTCAAGCATTTGGTGCGTCGCGCCATCGGGGCCCACGGAGACTCCCGCATGCATGCCACAGACTTTCACGGGCACGTTATTCAAGGCGATAGTGGTTCGTATCTGCTCATAATTTCTCCCGGGAGAAAATGCGGCATACGAAGTAATAAAAGGTATCTTTCCGTAGTTCGCGAGCCCCGCTCCAACAGTGGCCATGTTCTGCTCAGCAACCCCGAATTCTATATAACGCTCCGGAAATTCTTTCTTAAACCATTCCGCACGGGTTGATTCCGCTAAGTCTGCAGATAAAACCACGATGCGTGGGTCTTTCTTTCCCGCCTCCACCGACCCCTTGCCAAAGCCATCGCGCGTGGAAGCTCTGGCGATTTTATCGCTAAAGATATCGGAAGAAAGTTTTGCGTCAACGTTTTGCATAGCGGGGAGTAGCGGTAATCTTCAAGTCAAGCGCATCGGAGAGCTTCTGCACAAAGGCGAACGTCGGATTGGAACGTCCGGACTCAAAGCGCGCGATCGCAGACTGTTTCGTGCCGATTTTCTTCGCAAGTTTTGCCTGCGTCATCCCGCGCTTCGCGCGAGCGCGGATCAAGGCCTCTATAATCGCAAACTCCAGTTCCAAATCGTCGTATGCTTTCTTGAACCCGGGCTTTTTCATGAGCCGCCGATCAAGTTCTTCTTGAGTGATAAACCGTATCTTTTTCATACCAGAAAGTATAACATATACGTTATGTGCCTGCAATAAAGACCTTACGCGCCCGCAGTGCATAATTGATGTCCTTGCGGCTCAACTGCTCGGTTTTCTTGAAAAACGCGTGAGCAACCACAACCTCTCCCTTGTGGAAAAAGTACAGCAACCGAATCTGGATAGCCCCCACGACACGCAACTCAAAAATACCGCCCTCGATCGGTTTCGAAAAGGGCATCCGCAATTCGTGCCCTAAAGTCTCCAGAAGCTTGATCATGCGCCTCACGCGTCCATCAAGCGGACTATCGAGACCTAAAACAAAATCAGCGGCCTTTGGCAAATAGATTATCTGCATAGGTCTCGCAAAAGAATATTTTCAGAAAGTTTTGCATCAGAATGAAGCATATATTACGTAAGAATAAATTCCCAAATAAGAAAACAAAAAGCGAGTAATGTTGGAAGAAATAGGATGTAGGAAAATTTGTTCGACGTTGCGAAAACCAAAGATCCACAAAACCCAAGAAAAACGATCAGCCAAGAAAACAAAATAAAATACCATGTTCTTGCTGTCTCACAATCGCCGTATCCAAATACATTGATGGCACAAATTGTCCATGGAGAGTAAGAGATTATTATTGAAAACATAACCCCGACCAGAAAAAATATATTGAGAACTGACAAAGAAATTTTAACTAATTTGCTTTGCATATAAGTTACCTTTTTGCCGCTTCCCGAATCTGCTCTATAAAACTCTCTTCCTGCTCTTTCTTGGGAGATATGCCGTGCCAAAGAAAGTTTCCTTCTATTTCTTTGACGCCCTTGCCGGGAATGGTGTGGGCAATAATCACTGTTGGTTTTTCGGCAATCGCTTTCGCCTGCTCCACCGCATCCGCCACTTCTTCCATGTTGTGGCCGTCTACTTCAATCACATGCCAGTTGAACGCCTTGAATTTATCGGCCAAGGGCTCCACAGGCATAATATCTTCCGTGTTGCCGGTGATCTGGATGTTGTTCCTATCAATGATCGCAGTCAGGTTATGAAGGCGGTTCGCGCCCGCAAACATCGCTCCTTCCCACGTGTTCCCCTCCTGCAATTCCCCATCCGACATAAAACAATAGACCCGCGGCGAGATGGCCGACATCGGATGTCGGCCATGTGCGTCCATGCGAAGACCGTAGGCGATGCCAGACGCTTGCGAGAGGCCTGAGCCCAAAGGCCCTGACGTGGTCTCAACGCCTGGAAGCTTCTCGCGTTCAGGGTGCCCCTGAAGCCGACTTCCGAGCTTCCGCAGAGTGAGACATTCCTCCACGGGGAAATAGCCCGCATGCGCCATTGCGGCGTAGCGAACTGGCGTGATGTGACCGTTTGAGAGTATGAGGCGGTCGCGATCTTCCCATTCTGGATTCTTGGGATCGTGATTGAGCACATGAAAATAGAAAACGGTGAAAATGTCCGCCATGCCGAGAGGCCCCGCCGTGTGGCCGGAACCGGCGGCCACAAGCGAGTGAATAATGGTTTCGCGAATCTCACGCGCTTTCTCCTGAAGGAGTTTTTGTTTTTCTTCGGTGAGATAGGCCATAGAGAAATTATACCCTGTTCGCGAGAGAAAGAAGTTGTTGATAGGTACGGGCCGGGTCGGGAGATTTGGCTATGACCCCGCCAACGGCAAAAGAAGTGGCACCCGCGCGGGCTAGCATCTGGATGTTTTTTTCTGAAACTCCCCCGTCTACCGCAATCGGCATTTCAGAATACCACATATGAAACTCGGAAATGCGCGTGATGCTTGCTTCTTCAAATGGAATGCCTTGCTTCCCGATACGCGCGATGGTCATGAGGCGCACGTAGTCGCACACACCGAGATATGGCTCTACCGCTTCAAGCGGGGTTTGAAAAAGAAGCGCGATGGCGACTTTTTGTGCGCCCGCCGCGCGCCATGCAGCAAACGTTGCGAGTCCGTCTTCTGGAGAGGAAAACGCTTCGGCATGTGCTTCAAGACCCCGCGCGCCGGCGGCTAAAAATGCGAGCCCGACAGCGCGCGGGCTCTTCACCATGAGGTGAGCCGAATACCAGATTGTTTCCGCATCTGGCAATTTTTCGCCGACTTCCGGCATCCACGTGGTATTCGGCGCAAACATTCCGTCCGCAGTATCCACATGAAGCGCGGTTAAAAAACCAGCATACCGTTCACGCATTCGTCGGATGTCCTCAAGAGAATCCGGAACGATCGTCGGCACTATTTCAATCATACTCCTTGATCAAATTTTCTGATGCGACGTGCATGTCGTTCGGAATCAGAAAAGGCAGTTTCAAGAAACGTTTTTATTGCCGTTATCGCTTCTTCTGCAGACACAAAACGTGCCGCAATAGAAAGAACATTCGCCTTCTGGTGCAGACGAGGGAGTCGTACAATATCAAAAGTATCATGTGCGCTTGTTCCTTCAGCCTGAATTTCTCTTTTTGCAAGAACACCTCCATAGAAAACGGCGGCGCGTATTCCGGGTACGCGATTTGCAGCCATCGCTTCTCCCTGTCCGCTTCCTCCTAATATGATTCCAAAGGAATTCGGTTCACCCGCAACACGTTTTGCGCACGGTATCACAAAGTCAGGGTAATCATCTTCAGGATCAAATGAGTGAGGCCCCACATCCTCGACTTCATATCCCAGAAGTTCTATTTGTGAAACAAGCGCATTTTTTAGCTCAAAAGCTGCGTGATCTGAAGCAAAATACACCTTCATATCAGATCCTTTTGGCTACTTCCCTCACGTGCTCAACCAGCGTGTATGCGTATCCCATCTCATTGTCGTACCACGCCAGTACTTTGACGAGAGTTCCGTCAACGACGCGGGTCATCAGCAAATCCGCAATCGCGCCATACGGCAAGCCCAAAATATCGCTAGAAACAAGGGGCTCTTCGGAAACCGCAAAGACCCTTTTCCACCTTTCTGATGCGGCTGCTTTTTTGAGAGCGTCATTCACTTCTTCAACCGTTGTCGGCCGCTTCGGTACAAATGTCACGTCAACGATAGAACCTGCAACAACCGGTACGCGGATGGCAATGCCGTCGAATTTTCCATTGAGAGACGGATACGCCAGAGAAGTTGCTTTTGCCGCGCCCGTTGAAGAGGGAATAAGATTCTGCGCTCCCGCCCTTCCTTCGCGCATGTCTTTTTTTGAAATTCCGTCCACAATCGATTGGCTCGCGGTGTACGCGTGTGTGGTATTTAGTAGCGCACGCTCTATGCCGATAGCTTCTTCCAAAATTCCTATCAAAGGCGACGCGGCGTTCGTCGTACATGATGCGTTGGAAGTGATATCACAGGTCCCGAACTTCTCTTCATTCGCCCCTATGAGGATTGTCTCTACCCCTTCGCCTTTTGCGGGAGCCGAGATAACCACGCGCTTCGCACCGGCATCCAAATGCGCTTTCGCTTTGGCGGCATCCGTAAAGGCGCCCGTTGACTCAACAACAATATCGACTTCTAAAGCTTTCCATGGCAGCTTCGCGGGATCCTTCTCTTGGATAAGCGGGATACTCTTCCCTTCAATCACGAGTGCATTTTCACCATGCACAACCTCAAATGGCACGCGTCCATAGACGGTATCGTACTTCAACAGATACGCGAGATTTTCCGCAGGAGCGAGATCATTGATACCGACAATCTCAATCCCCGCATCGGGGCGAGCATGCGCCGCCCTTAAAAAACAGCGGCCGATTCTGCCAAATCCATTAATAGCGATTTTCGTTGATTTCATTTCCCCATTCTACATCCTATTCTTAAATCTTTGTGTGTATACTACATGTAGGATTTACGAAACCCTACATGTAGGGTTTCGTAAATCCTACATATGGATTTTTATCATGTTTTGAATCGCGGGGTTGAGGGACGGGCACTTTTCCTTGATTCTTCTGATTATGTTCGTTTTGTGCATAATCTGTACCAATTTAACGACACCGCCCCGGCCGCAGCCTCTGAACGCCGCCACTTCTCCAATGTAGGGTTTACGAAACCCTACATACGGGAGCGGATTGTGGACATTCACGGATGGTGCCTGATGAAGAATCACTATCATCTCTTGCTGTCAGAGCGAGTCGAAGGAGGACTCTCGCTTTTTCTTCGAAAACTGAACGTAGGCTATGCGAATTATTTCAACGAACGATACGAACGGAGTGGAACCCTGTTTCAGGGACGAACCAAAAAGATTCTCATAGAGAAAGACGCACAATTCAATTACATCCTCCATTACATACATCTGAACCCTCTTGACTATCTGAAGGGTGCGGAAGGATGGCGGATACGGAGTAAGGGAAAAGGAATCAAAAGCGCGAAAGCCGCCTTGGACTATCTTGAACACTACCGATGGTCGAGCTATCTCGATTACTGCGGGAAGGAAAATTTTCCTTCGGTGGTTACCACTGAATTTTTTGGCGATGCGTTTGGAAAATACGAGACCGCAATCCGCGAATATCTGAAGAACATTGAAACCGCAGGTGAAGCGAATGGGAATGAGTATCGTGACTTGTGTCTTGAATGATTCCTCCATGGCCGACATCCGATGTCGGCCATGGGGGAGGTCTCAATGTGGGACATCCGATGTCCTACATGTCTTATTTCAGCGCCGCTCTCGTTCGTGGCCCCACCACTCCCCACGCTGTCGTGGATTCATTGCCGGAACAGACGATGTTCTGGGCGCATTGGAACTTCCGGACGGCGGCGCGGGTGAGTGGGCCAAAGTATCCAGTGTCGTTCCCTGCTTCGAGGTGGCCTTTCCCGATAAGGTAGCGCTGGAGGGTAGTAACATCGGAGCCGCGGATGCCATACCAGAGAGAGCGGGTGATGGTAATAGAGGGTACGGTGGTTGTTTGTGCGGGAACGGTAGAAGCCGGAGCCGGAGAGGTTCCGCTTCTTGATTTTATGAATTGGATGGTGGCAGGCCCCAGGATGCCCGTGCCGGACAAGAGACCGTTTGGAGTGAGAATCTGTGCTCGATATTTCTCTTGGTAGCGAACGAGGGCCGCGGCGGTTGCGGGGCCGAAGTACGTTGTTTCTTGGCCGGAGACAGTGACTGCAAATCCTTCGGCATTGAGGAATTTCTGAAGGGCACGAACGTCTTCGCCTGTGGCTCCCCTGAAGAGATTGCGAGAGAAGGCAGGGGCAGGAGCTGAACTAGAGGTTGAAGAGTTGGATGGAGAACCGGGTGAAGAGCCGGATGATACGGAATTGCTTGTTCCAGTGTTGGGAGAACCGGAACTGGAGGAAGGAGGGACATAAGGAATACCTCCGCCACCACCTCCACCTCCGCCTCCACCTCCGCCGCCTCCCCCACCACCTCCGCCGCCACCTCCGCCGCCTGTTGGTGGTGGTGGAGGAGGCGGAGTTTCTGTTGCTCCGGTTGTCACACTCGTGGCAGTAGATTGTGCCGAAGTATTTCCCTTGGCATCATGGGCCAACACTGTATAGGAGTAGGCGGTCGAGGGGGAAAGACCGGTGTCAGAGAACGTGAGCTCTATAGTGGTGCCTATTTGCGTACCGCCTCTGAAGATTTTGTACCCTGTAACACCCACAGCGTCTGTTGAGGCCTGCCATGAGAGGTTGATTTGGGTCGAAGAAACTTTGGTGCCTGCAAGTCCAGCTGGTATTGACGGGGCAATGGTGTCAACGACGACGCTATTGCTGACGGTAACCGAGACACTGGAGGAGGTTTTTATGTTCCCCGACGTATCTTCTGCGACTGCTTCAATAGTGTGAGCTCCGTTCGTAGCGCCTTTCGTATCCCAAGCAACTGAATAAGGCGCAGTGGCATCCTTGGAGCCGATGAGAGCTCCGTCCACCTTAAACTGCACGTTCTTGACGGCCACGTTGTCAGATGCGGTTGCGGAGAGTGTTGCCGTATCGGAAAGTGTTGCGCCGGAGGAGGGGAGGGTAAGAGAGACCGCGGGGGCAGTGGTGTCAGAATCCGCAACATTGGTGAGCGTAAGTGTCACTGTTTTATTTACTACTGAGCCAACATCAACAGTGGCGAAATCAACCACGTTAGAAGAAAAAGAAAGAATCATGCTCGCAGTTGCTGCTTCCCTATTCACCAAAAATGCAAAATAGCGACCGATATCTTCAAAGACAAGAATAATCTTCTGCGTCACATCTAAAAGCCACGCAAACGGCGAAAACCATCCGCTGTCTGCAATAATTTTGCTTATAATTTGCGGCATCCCACTCGGGAACCGCATCTCTTCTATATTGGTGATAGTAAAGCTGACGAGAGGGGTACCGCTTTTCTTTTTAACGAGATAGGAGCTGTCGGCTTGCTTGGTGTAGGTAAACGCAGAGCGCGCAGTTCCAGAAGAAAATGGCGGACTGGTGAGTACGAGCACGTCATATCCTCCTTTTCCATCAACGACAGAAACGTCTGAAGTCCAAGTGAGCGTATCGTTGCCGTCCGTGCCCGCAAGGACTCCCGTAACGGTTGCGCTTGAGGGAAGACTGGCAGCAGGGGTAACAATTGGTTGGGTTACAATATTTGAATTCGCACTATTGGCATTGGCAACGGTTACTTGGACAACGGTAGGAACGATATGTCCTGCCGCATCTTGTGCATCAACCTCGATGAAATGAGTCCCGTCGAATACGCTCTTGCTATCCCAATTCACCGAATAAGGAGCTGTTTTGTCTGTGTTGCCAATTTTAACTCCATCTACATGAAATTGTACGTTAGCTACTCCTGTATCATCGGAAGCGTTTGCTGAAAGCGTTACTGTGCCAGAGAGCGTTGTTCCTCCCGAAGGTGTGGTGAGAGAGACGGTAGGGGCAGTGGTGTCAGCATTTCCATCAGAAGGGGGGGTGGTGGTAACGGTAAGAGAATCAGAACCTGACCCAGCTGGCCCAATACAAGTAACAGTGTAGGTCGTCGTGCGCGGAGGTCTATCAAACACTGTTAATTCTGTCGCTCCGTTTACCTTATACGGAGCGAGGTTTGTGGCACTGCAGTAAAAGGCGTTGGATGAAGACCATGTCATCCTGATCTCTGTGCTTGCCTTGATGGATTGACTTCCCGCGATGTGTAACGTAACCGTTGGCTTAGAGGTTGTAGGTGATGACCCCGTTGTTGCGTTCACTGCTGAGGATTGCGCTGAGGCCTTTCCGAAAGAGTCGTACGCAAGCACGGTATAGGTGTACGTCGTCGAGGGAGAGGGGGCAACGTCAGAGAAGGTGGTGTCATTAGAAATCCCTATTTGAGTGCCGTTCCTAAGAACTTTGTAGCGTATGACCCCGGTGGTGGATTCTGTTGATGATTGCCATGAGAGATCTACTTGAGTTGAAGAACCTTTAACAACTGCCGAGAGCCCAGTGGGAATCGATGGGATAGTAGTGTCAACGACAACACTATTGCTCGTGGTAACCGAGACACTTGCGGAGACTTTTATGTTTCCCGACGTATCTTCCGCGACCGCTTCAACCGTGTGAGTGCCATTAGCGACGGTTTTTGTATCCCAATTGATAGAGTATGGCGCGGTGGTATCTTTGACGCCAACGGTAATACCATCCACTCTAAACTGCACACTTTTAATGCCGGTATCATCAGAAGCGTTCGCTGACAGTGCAACCACATTGGACAGCGCCGCCCCCGCAGAAGGTGCGGCAAGAGAAACGGTAGGGGTAATGGTGTCGGTGCTTGTTTTTACGCGGCCGATTCCTCGTAGCTGTAAACTCTTTAAAAGGCCTGAAATTTTGTCAGTAAATGAAAGCGTTCCTGTGCGTTCCCCTGTAGCGGTCGGCTTGAAGGTAAGCGTAATCTGGCATGACTGCCCCTCTGCCAAAGGCCCGGTGCAGGTGGTGGTGTACGTAAAGTCGCCAGTGATGGAGAGGCCTTCGATGGGGAGTGATGCAGAAGTTGCTTCTGTAGTAACACTCACCGCACTAGACTGTGCCGAAGTATTCCCCTTGGCATCATAGGCGGCAACTTTGTACGAATAGGCGGTGAGAGGAGAGAGCCCGGTATCGGAGAATGTGAGCTCTATAGTGGTGCCTATTTGCCTACCGCCTCTGAATATTTTGTACCCTGTGACACCTGTGTTGTCAGTTGAGGCCTGCCACGAGAGGTTGATTTGGGTCGAAGAAACTTTGGTGCCTGCAAGTCCAGCTGGTGTTGAAGGGGCGGCGGTGTCAGCGGTATTGGCAACGGTAACCGAAACACTTGCGGAGACTTTTATGTTCCCCGACGTATCTTCTGCGACTGCTTCAATAGTGTGAGTGCCGTTCGTAGCGCCTTTCGTATCCCAAGCAACTGAATAAGGCGCAGTGGCATCCTTTGAGCCGATGAGAGTGCCGTCCACCTTAAACTGCACATTCTTGACGGCCACATTGTCAGATGCGGTTGCGGAAAGAGTGGCAGTATCGGAAAGTGTTGCGCCGGAGGAGGGGAGGATGAGAGAGACCGCGGGGGCAGTGGTGTCGGTAGTGCCGGCAGTAACATTTACGGTAACGGAGGCAGTAGCTGAACCGCCAGATCCAGTACACGTTATCGTATAGACCGTAGTTGCCTGAGGTCTTGAGTATTGTCTCCCGCCGACCACTCCTCGTGGGGTAAAGTTGATACCCTCGCAAATAAGAGCATCGGTTGATGTCCAGTCGAGTGCGGCCTCTTCACGGTTCGTAATTGTTTGCTTGACTGCAGTAAGCGTAACCGTGGGACGCGGGGCGTTCGGATCAATTGTGGGAGCGCCAACGGTAACGGTGATGGAATCAGAATCTGAACCGTTGGGGCCTGTGCAGGTGATCGGATAGACCGTAGTTGTAGTGGGCTTCACTACTGCTGATCCGCTCACCAGAGTTACTTTAAACGTGGCACTGCTACAGCTGGTAACATTGAATGAAGTCCATGTGAGCGTAACAGACTGGCCGGCGGTAGTGATGAGAGTGGGAGTTGCGGATAGCACAACGTTCGGAGCGTCCGATGTCGCTCCCGGAGCACAGACCAAACCAATAATCTCGGGATAGGTTGTTGAATTGGCACACGGAGCTATGCCGCCTGCAATAGCAATTCCATATTTTGCCCAATTCTGTTCGTTAGTTAAACCCGCTTCGGGAGAGCCGACATAACTCGTCCCAACAGTTTGTGGAATGACGTACGTTGGAGCCTGTTCCTTGTAATAAACTCTGAAGTCTTTGCTCGAGTCTCCGTTGTAATCTTCCACGATAATTTCATCCTTTTGTATCGCATTGTAGGCGAGCTTTCCCTGTTTGGCTGGTGAAAAATAGGTAGTAATGTTTTTAAGCGGATTACTTTTATATGCTCCGAATTTTACATTCTTGATAAGCGTTTTACGGGCAGGAAGCTTCGTTGCATGCGCGCCATCTCCTCCATCGGTAGAATACGCCATAAGGCTGATTTCAACATTAACGTTATTTTTAAGCACACCGCCTTCTATGGTGTACGGTTGAGCAGGACTGGTTACGCCTCTCAAGTTTGTTTCTGTCGCAACTGCAACCCCGACATTCATCCCTTGGATGTCTGGATTACGAAGTGTGATATTAGAGGCCACCCGCCCATCCTTAGTGAAGATTCCGGCTTTCGGCCCATTCTTCAATACCACATGATTTCCTCGTACTACAAGGTTCTCAAGCAGTATATTATTCCCGCGTACCGATACCCCGGTATTCGTCGTCCACGCCGTAAAGTCACGTATGACACTCGTCCGTGTTCCTGCTCCCGCCCCTTCATCGTCAGTAGCGCCAATACCCCACAGGTTCAGACCGTACTGTATGCTTCCATACGCTTCATTATTGGAAAATTCAAGGGTTGGCAAGGTAGCTTGACTTTCTACGCTGTATTCACCAGGATTGTTTTTATCTGCCCCCTTAAATGCCGGTATGCGGAGTTCTCCAATTCCCAGATTGCCAAAGGTAAATCCATCGGCAGTGCCGTTTGTCGCAACATTATTTCGTACATAGTTATTACCCGCACCGCGAAACCAAAACCCGGAACCTTCATGGGCAAAATCCTGAATAGCTTGTCTAAAGTAAATGGCATGGTCTGACCCAAAAGCCGACATGACAAAATTGCTGGCAATCGTGTTAAAGCTTTCCGACGCATCCTCCGTGTTAATACCAGCGCCTAGAGACTTATACACGGTGTTGAACTCTACCAAGCCATAGTGAGCGTTGTGGAGCGTAATGCCCCACTTAGGGCTCCCCTCAACCGCATTTCCTATTATGCTGAATTGCGGCTGTGAGGCCGGAAGACCCGCGGGACCCATAAGATGATGCATGTGAATCACATAACGGCCGATTTGATTTGTCCCTATTTGGGTAACAGCCCCACTCGCGTCCTTCACCACGCTATCGAGAGGGTCCATAGCCCGTGTCCGTCCCATGTCTTTAAAGAGAGCGTACTCAATGTCAACAGAGGAGCGCTGGAGAAATGCGCTGTGCCCTCTGGTTCCAGAAGGAGTCTCTGATCGAATGATTACGTTTCGAGAGAGGTTAACTATGTGAGGAAGGAAACGAAGCGTGCCGTCTGCGTCTCGTGCTCCCAAATGATCGTTCGCAAGAGAAGTCTCAAGCGTGATGGTGTTCCCACTTATGGATTTTATGACTAGCTCCTCGGTCTCGTCTCTATCAGTTTGAGGTCCTGCATCCGTACCAGGAAGGACTACTTTGTCTCCCGCCTTCCACCCCGAAGGAGTTTGTGAAAGAGAGAGGGTGGTGTTCCCTGCTTTAGGTTCTTGCGCAAGACGAACAAACGTTGGACTTTTAACGGCACCGACTATCTCAACTGTTCCATCAAGCGCAATTAAGGAAGTGCCCCATTGAGCAGGATCATAGACCCCGCTTCCATCGTTCGTCGTATCAATGGGTTTGTTTTTTATGACGACTTCTGCAGTGAGGTTGGCGGGGAGAGGATTCGCTTTGGTGCCAATTCTGAATGTCCCGCCAAGCATAACCAAAATGTTTGCCACCATGAGTTTGGTGTTTTGATCGGTTTTGAAGGTGAGCGTTCCCCCATTATCAATGCCGACCGTGTCAACATTTCCGGTCATGGAATCATAAGAGACGGCGTGGGAGATAAGAACAATATCATTTGCGGAGGGTACTGCCCCAGTGCTCCATGTGGCAGGGCTACTCCACGCTCCGTTTCCCTTACTCTTTACGGTGGGGTTTTTGGCGAAATTAGGAATGGTATCAGGAGGAGCATTAAAAGATGCCGATGTGGCGTCTCCAATCACGGCGGCTACAAGAGACCCCGGAGATGTTTGAGGAAAATTGAGAACGAAAACTGCTACCAAAACAAGAACACCACCGCCAAGAGCAAGGAGAGCGCCACGGCTTATCATGCCTCTATTGTATACCCGAGTGGGCCCCTGCAACATCATGGATGTGGACTGTCGCACTGTGGACATCGTATGTCCACAGTTAACGAGTGAGCCCGCGCAACAGCATGGTGTGGACTGCTGTTATACTGCTTCGTAATGGATTTTAGCTTTATTGAAACAAAGACTCTTTTACTTATCGTGCATTTGATTGGGCTTGCGCTTGGTGTTGGCGGTGCGCTCATGTCGGATTTGATGTTTTTCCGAGCGATCCGCGACAAAGAAATTACTCCCACTGAAATGGACTTTCTTACACTCGCGAGCCGGTGCGTAACCATCGGACTTTTTATCCTCATTCTTTCAGGCGTGGGCCTGTTCTTCCTTGATACCGAGCGCTATCTCGCCTCATCAAAGTTTCTGGTGAAGATGACAATCGTTCTTATACTTACCCTCAACGGTGTCCTGTTTCATCTGATACACATACCTCACCTCAAGAGCGTGGCGGGAAATCGAGTCCCGCTTCTGTATGAATTCTCCAAAAGACGCTGGCTTTTTCTCGGAAGCGGGGTCGTATCGGTAGTCTCTTGGCTGTCGGCGCTTATACTCGGCGTATTCAAAAGTGTGCCACTTTCATATGAGGTTATTTTGGATGGCTATGGCATCCTCCTTATTATCGGCTTTATTGTGGCATTTCTTCTTCGCAATAGACTACTGCCGATACGTTAGAAAACACCCTAAAGGTCCCTAACGGTGAAAAGCGGAGACTGTACTGTGGACATCGTATGTCCACAGTGTCTCCCTGTGTCCCGTCCACATGTGGATATCGTATGTCCACAGTATGAAATGGCGAGTTACAGGCTCTTAGCTGTTTTCCTACTGTGTCGTAAAGGAAGCGATGTCTGATTCTGCCACCTGGCCGGCCGAGGCCGCAGTAATCTTGAAATAATACGTCGTATTTCGCTTAAGCCCAGTAAGCTTCTTGCTCTGACTTAGGGAAAGCGTAGAGGCGGGGACAACAGAGACAAGCGCGTCTGGTGCTGTGCCATAATAAAGAGTCCCGCTTGCTTTTACCGTCCCAGTGTTCCAACTAATATTTTCAGAAACTGCAGTGGTACTCGTACTAATGAGAGTTACTTGGATATTCGAAATGATGAGTGTGGCCGGTACTTTGATCATAAGATTTCTTGCGGTACTCGTGTTACCGACGGCATCGAACGCGCGTACACTATATTGGTATGTTGCGCTATACGTGACACCAGTGTCTTGATAGTTAGTCTCTGTGGTTGTAGCTATCCATATCCCATCACGAGAAATCTCGTAACCGACAACGCCCACGTTGTCTGTTGAACTGGCCCAAGAAAAGTTTACCGTAAGAACCGGAACGCTCGTTACGGAACTTTTAACCCCCGTCGGTTTTGTAGGAGGCAGCGTGTCCGGTATCGTAACTGTTATGGGCAAAGTTTGTTGAGAAAAATTTTCTGCCGCATCATATGCAGATACGGAGTATTCGTACGTATGCAAGACAACAACGGTACGATCCGTATAGTTTCGACTCGTACTGGTAGCAAAAGGTATTCCATCACGATACATTTGATACCCTATAACACCGACATTGTCTGTTGGTCGACGCCATGAAAGTGACGCATATTTTGAGGTAGGAGCAGACGCCTGAAAAGATGAAGGTGTGGTAGGAGGTGTAGAATCTCCTAAGACAGTCGCACTAACCGGCGCACTTACTGACGAAACATTTCCTGCAAGGTCGAAAGCCAATACCCTGTATTCATACAAAACATTAAAGGTAACCGCAGAATCCAAATAAGAAGGTTCAGTAGTAGTTGCAAATGCTTCCCCATTTCTATACACCATGTATCCCGTAACTCCTACATTGTCCTCTGAAGCAAGCCACGTCAGATCAATGCGTCTCATACCCGAAACACTTGAAATAGTAAGGACCGAAGGAGCTGTAGGAACAGTAAGATCAGGAACTGAAACCATGAGTACGCTTGATTGAGAAACATTTAGAGCTGCATCATATGCGCGCACACTATATATATAGGTATGTCCTTCAGAGACTGCTATATCTTCAAAGGCTGTTTCCGTTGTAGATGCAATGAGTACATCATTTCTATAGATGTCATAGCCCACAATTTCTATATTGTCAGTTGAAGCATCCCATGTAAGCTTGACAGAAGTTGATGCAGTAAGAGCTACCTGAAGATTTGTAGGAGCTGAAGGCGAAACAGAATCAGGAAAGGGTACAATTACAAAAACCGCGGAACTTGTTCCTGATTTATTCCCTGCAACATCAAAGGCGAGAAGCCTGTATGTATATGTACTGCCTCCTGAAACACCCGTATCGAGATGGGTCGGTAAGGCTGTCGTCGCAATTCGCATATTGTTCCGAAATACATCATATCCTGCAACACCAATGTTGTCGGTTGAGGTTGCCCATGTGAGCAAAACTGAAGGAGGTGAGGAGAAAACTGTGCGAGAAATATTGACAGGAGTAGAGGGAGGAATTATATCCCGAACAGGAGTAAAAATTGTAACTCCCATGCTTTGAGCAGACACATTCCCTGCTACATCAAACGCAGAAACACGGTAAGAATAAAAATGGTTATATTGCAATCCTGTATCAATAAAGCTATTGCTAGTGGTTGTTGCGATTTGAACGTTCATGCGATAAATGCGGTAGCCGGCAACCCCTTCATTATCAATGGAAGGATTCCAAGAAAGCAAAATAGAAGCCGTTGTGGAAGAGGCCATGCCGAAACCCATTAAACCTATTGGAGAAGTAGGTGGCAAAGTATCAGCTATGGTTACTGTAACTGGATCACTCTGCGGCGAAATATTCCGAAATGAATCGTAGGCCGCAACGGCATATGTATTTGTAAGACTAGTAAAAGGCTGATCGGCATACTTTGTTCCTGTCGTCGTAGCGATTTGTATGCCATTTCTGTATATGAAATACCCACTCACAAATCCCGAATCATCTGTAGAAGAGTCCCAAGAGAGATTTACAATATCAAGTGTAGAGGTGGAGGGAGACCCAAAAAGATTTTCAGGAATAGAAGGGGGAATGATATCAGGCGCAGGTGGAGTAAGAGCGTTTATAGTTGAACGACCGGCATTTACTCTTCCCCATCCGTAGAGAGTATCCCTATTTGGAGCACCTAAATCGTCCGAGCCAGAGGCAAGAATTCCTTTAAGTTCTGTAGGACTGAGTGACGAATTTCTTGAAAGAACGAGAGCAGCTACCCCAGCGGAAATCGGCGAAGAAAAAGAGGTACCGCTTACTTCCCATGTACCACCCTCGCGTCCCGCGGCAACAATACTCACTCCCGGCGCAGAAAGATCAACAGGGACACCATAATTTGAAAAGCTTGCTTTTTGGTCATTCTGATCAGTCGCAGAAATCGTCATAATTGACGAAATGTCGGGATAGGTTAGCAACACATTACTGTTACCGGCACTTTGAAACATAAGCCCTCCTTTACCTTGCAAATAAAGTGCGGCATTTTGTATAACATTTGAAGGTGCGGAGTTGTTTCCAAAGCTAACATTGACAATCCGTGCTCCGTGATCAGCGGCCCAAATAATTCCATTAGCGATGTCTGAAGAAAATGCGATACCCTGCCCCGGTTGATTAATTTTTATCGGCATGATACTTGCACCAAAGGCCTCGCCAACACCGTGCAGTTCGTTATTCGCATACGCAGCTGCAATGCTTGCTACCCGGGTGCCGTGTCCATAGTCGTCATCTGTTGAAATTGCAGAATTATTCACGATATCGAAGCCTTCTACGCACTTGCCCAAAAGATCCACTATTGAACACGCAACACCGGTATCTATAATCGCGATAGTAACACCAGTGCCGTCAGCCAAATCCCACGCAGTTGGTGAATCAATAATCGTGTGATGCCAAGAATTTGGATAAAACGGATCATTCGGAATAAAGGCGGCAGTTGTCGTTCCGACAGAACTTGCAGGAGCTAAAATTAATTCAGCTGATTCTCCTTGGATGGTGTACAAAATATCTGCCTCAACCGATTCAACTTGAGGATCAGTCTGAATATCAGAAATGGCGGCTGCGATGTCGGTTCCTTCCGGAAGCGTAACTACTTCTGATTTGATGGAATCAAGTGTTTTAATATGCGTATAATTTCTCCGTTCGCTTGCGCGTAATGCACGCACTCCCTGTCGTGCTACGTTTGTATTTTTATAACGAACAATAAAACGTTTTTCGCCGGACAAAACCGCACTCTGCATTGCAATGGCAAAACTGGAATCTGACACGCGCGTGCTCGTGCCGTGTTCGCTTGCGGGGACAATCGAGGAAAACTCATTATTTTCAGGTACGGTATCTGCGCGGTGAGGTTGAGCAAAGGGTACGGTAGCGGCCGCGACAGTGTGTGCGACGCTCAAGATGCACCCGATGAGAACTACAAAAAGGAAAATTGATACTTTAAAACTTCGAAAAGATTTTTTGTCTATCGCGATTTTCATAACGTTCCTTGCAATATAACACTAAATATTTTCATGTCAACCGCTTTTGCGTCAGGTGGGCGAAAAAAGCATGAGTTCTAAAGACTTCATAGTCATTAAAATATATGCCTGCCGAGCTTATTCAGGCTGTGGAGTAATCACCCCTCCCCTGTGGACATCGTATGTCCACAGGGGAGCAGGTGGGTATACTAGAAGAGATGGAGCTGTATCACGTTCTGAATCGTGGCGTAGATAAACGAACTATTTTCCTCGATGACCGGGATCGTTTCCGTTTCGTACATGACCTGTACGAATTTAATGACCAGCACTCTGCTCTCACCTTCCGCGACCCATCTGTGGACATCGTAAGTCCACAGATGAGGCACAGGCATCGCGAACGGTCCCTGCTCGTCGATATCCACGGATGGTGCTTAATGAAAAATCACTATCACCTGCTACTTTCAGAGAGGGTTGAGGGCGGTATGTCTCTCTTTTTGAGAAAACTGAACGTGGGCTATGCAAAATATTTTAATGAAAAACACAAACGAAGCGGGTACCTTTTCCAAGGACGAACGAAAAAAGTTCTGATAGAGCATGACGCGCAATTCAACTACATCCTCCCTTACATTCATCTGAACCCGCTTGACTACCTGAAAGGGGCGGAAGGATGGCGGATTCGAAGCAAGGGAAAGGGAATCAAAAGCGTGAAGGCCGCCTTACACTATCTTGAAAACTATCGGTGGTCGAGCTATCTCGATTACTGCGG
>DATDST010000008.1:0-12694 GCA_036517815.1 Minisyncoccota bacterium
GCCGTTCCCGGAAGAACAACAGGTGCCGCCGCCGGCGCCGGAGGGACCTGCGCCACCCGCGCCGCCGTCGTTGCCGGTTATAGTCGTGCTGTCCGTGCCTGCGGTTGCCGAACCACCGCCACCACCGCCACCACCACCACCGCCGCCGGAGGTGCTGGTGACATGCCCGTCGCCGCCTGCTTGTCCTGCGCCGCCGAGACCCGCGGCGCCTCCTCCACCACCGCCGCTGTCCGCATCGGTGCCGCCGCCGGTTCCTCCCTGACCGCCGTCAAACTTTGCGCTTCCCGCGCCATCTTCAACACCGTCCGCTTCCGCATACCCCGCGGCGTCATCGCCCCCAAGACCGCCGACCGTATTTGAAACCACCCCGCCACCTCTCCCCCCTTGCGCGCCGGCGATAACCGCACTGCCGTTGATGTCGTCGCAATTTGAGTTTGCATCGCACAGCCAGGTGTCGCCGCCGGTGATGCCGTCCGCGCCACTCGCCCCTTCTCCTCCCAACCCGACGCGGTAGTGGATAATTGAGCCCGCCGTGAGCGTCACATTGACTGATTTTGAATAGCCGCCGCCACCGCCGCCACCGCCAGACCCATTGTCTTCGCCTCCGCCTCCGCCGCCAATGACCTCTATCGTGTTTGACGCATTGTCCCAGTCAGAGGGCACGACCCACACGGTGCCCGAAGTGAGCACCAAAGGGGCGATGACGATGGTTTGCGGCGCCGCTTCCGCGTACTCGCCGAAATAGAAGTTGTCTATCGTCGCCTGTCCGCGCATGGTGAGATAGAGCGTGTCAACAATTTTCCCGCGCTCATAGAGGAGCGCGTCAAGAGAAAAACCGCTCAAGAGAACCCCCGCGACAAGGAGGGGCGTAACAATAAATTTTTGAAGTATTTTGAGCGCTTTAGCGTTCATGAATGTAGGCAAACACCGCCGCGGAGATGTCTCCCATTATCCGCCCCGCCTCGCGATGGTCGTCGTCCGGCGTGCGCAGCTCTGTCGGATGCACCACGACCGTAAGGAGGTACGGTCGGTTCGGAACATAGACGATGCCGGAGTCGGCGAATATCCTCTGGTCGGTGTTGATGCCGAATTTATGCGCAAACGGGATGTCTGCGGGTACCCCGCGCGCGAGGAAATCGTTGAAGTCGCTTTCCGTAAGCCACTGCAAAAGCGTCTGCGAATGTTCGCGGGTGAGAAAACTTGCCGTGTAGAGCGCGCGGAAAATCCGAGAATATTCTTTCGCGGTAATCTGCCCCGTCTCGTCAAAGAGCTCGCGCAGACCGAGGTCGTCCAGGGCGCTGTCGGCTTCGTCAACCTCCAAGTTGCGGTACACGATACTGAATGCGGTGTTGTCCGACTGGCGCAATATTTTCTGGAGCAAGAACTCAATGGTGAATGCGCTTCCGACCGGTTCTTTGTACAGATCGCCATAAAACTTGTTGATATCAGCGGGGAGGAGGACCAGCTTATCGTCAAACCGCCATATGCCGTTCTCAATTTTCTTCGTCACCGCCATCGCAATCGGCAGTTTGTTCAAGCTCGCGGGAAAGAGGCGCGTGTTTTGATTCAATGAAATATTACTGCCAGTGTTCAGATATTCAAAATAGAGCGATAATTCAACGCCGCCGTCTTTTTCGCGCTCTACGATTGCGGATAATTCGTCGCGAAGCAGCTGGAAATTGGCAAGATAATGCTCTTGTGAAATAAAGTGCCGCGCTTTGTCAATGAAGGGATACTGCGTGCTCGCATTCTCCACGGGGACGGAGCGCGATTCATACCAAATGATTGTGGTCGCGTTCATGAGCGCGAGAAGACATACTGCGGCAATGAGATATGCGGGAATATTTCGTTGCACTTCTGTTTTTTTCATGAACACAAAAGCTCGCTAAAAAGCCAGTTGGAAACCAGCGCGAAAACGAGCAAAAATTTGCCTGTTTTTCGCATTTTTCTTATCCATCTAGAATGTTGTGAGGTTGAACCTGTAAACATTGAGCGGTTATTACACAAACAAAAATCTGCCGGTTTTACGCATTTTTTTCCTTATTTCTCTTGTCCACATTCGCAAACTTGACATACGAAATTGGTTTGATATACTTTAGGTACATTCGGCGATTTGCCACGGCCCCGCCCTAAAAGCGGGGAATATTATTTATACAGCTTCCAAAATGCTTCTTTTACTCTTTTGAAGTCCGATTCATCAACTGTGCCGAAATGGCTTGATAATCTTCGGAAATCAATGGTTCTAATTTGGTGGAGACAAACAAACATATTTTTGCCTTCTTGTCGTATGGGAACATACCAAGTCCCTTCCCTTTTCTGCGATGTCGTTGGCGCAACCAGATAAAATCCGCGTGCTAATTTTTTTATCACGATTCCGGGACGGGAAAACAATTTACTTTTCCCGTCTACTTCCGAGCCGACATTTTCTCCAAAACTAACCCACCACAAGTCACGCTCTTTCACAATCGGCGGTTCCGCATTGGTGTTATGCAGTTTCTCTTTAACCGTCATCCATTCTAAAAATTTTTTAATGATGGTGGTCATAATGTATTGACATATTATATGGGTTTGCTATACTAGAAGCATCACCACGAAAAAGCTCCAATGCGGGTTCCGTCCCGTAGCGGGGCTTTTTCATTTACGCCTTTAAAATTTGTGCTATTTCCCCTTGTCCACAATGATGGTATTGACATCTTATATGGGTTTGATATACTTGTTGTACAAATGCCTTCGGGCCGGCCCCGCTTCGGCGGGGACAAAAAACGAAAAGCCGTTAAAGCATACCTTTGACGGCTTTTCTTATGCTCTCAAAGGTTTTTTTATCAATAGTTCCGATATGTTTATAGAGACGCTTTGTGTCAACCAAGCGAAGCTGGGAAATAATTACTGCTGCGTTGCACCCGTCAATAATGCCGATAGAAATATGATATTTGTTCTTTTTCGCGGAAGTCGTAAGAGGGATGACAAGACACGCATTGCGGCTAAACCCTTTAAACACTAAAACGGGGCGCGAAAAACCTTTCCCTGTGCCGTCTTGCTCAAATCCAATGTTTGCGCCGAGACGGCACCACCGTATCTGCCGTTCGTGATAAAGAGGCAGATAATCATCGGCATTGTGAATGCTTTTCTTTATTTTATTCCATCCGTCAAAATCTTTTTGCATAGTGTTGTGCGACAAACATAAAGGGTATTAACCGCGGAGCAGAGCTGTGGGGTATTAAACCCTTTATTACGACTTCGCTCGGAGAAAATGAAAAAGTTAAAACACTTTTTCATTTTGCCCCTCGCTCGTCGTAATAAACCATGTGCGCATGGTGATACACTCCGCGCATTATTTCATTATACAAAACTAAACACAAAAAAACACGGATACCGGCACGAAATAACACTAAAAAAATGTTTCGTGAAGATTGGTGTTTCTATTCGTGTCTATTAGTGTTTTGGCGCCAGCTACGGCAGATACTGGAATTTTTTCTCTTTATGCTCCTCAAAGGTCCTGCTGTAATGCGTCACACCGGAGAGGTCGGCTAGATAGAAAAGATACGGGCTCTCTTTTGGATAGAGCGCGGCGACGATGGAATCAAGCCCTGGGTTTGAAATAGGGCCCGGCGGGAGGCCTTTGTGGGTGTAGGTATTATAAAGAGAAGAGCCGTCGCGGAGATCAGCAAGGGTGAGTTCAAACGTGTTCTTGCCGTTGATGTAGCTAAACGTCGCATCCACCTGGAGGGGCATGTTTATATCAAGCCGTCGCCACAGGATTCCTGCAATAAGCCGGCGCGTTTCGGTGTGGCGCGCTTCCTCTTCAAGAAGAGATGCCATGGTGATGATATCGTGCAGATTTTTTCCTGATTTTTTGACCGCATCATTGAGCGGTTTCATCTTTTCATCAAAAGTATCGTGCATCGTGCGATGCACCTCTCCCGCCGAAACCCCCGGCAAGAAATGATACGTGTCGGGGAAAAGATATCCTTCATCGTCTTTCGCAATACGGATAAATTCGTCTGTATCAAATTTCGGAATCTTCTGCCTTACCAAAGCCGCAACCTCATACACATTCGCTCCCTCGGGGATAGTGATTTTCTCTGCCGCAAATCCGAAAATGCCACGCGCTACGCGCCACGCCACGCCGACAAATGTTGGGCGTGAGTTAAAGAAATAGTCTCCGGAGAGTACTTTTCCGTCACCGTTTAAAAGTACTATCGCGCTTTTAAAGAGAACGGTGGAACGCACGATATTTTCTTTTTCAAGAGCCGCGGCAACGTCGGAGAGCGTCATCCCCTGCTTGATGGAAATCACGGAGCCTTTTGTGAAATCGGAGGGAGCAAGAAGCACACCAAAATATACCGTAAGCGCAAGCCCGAGCGCGACAGCACCATAAAACTTTGTACGCCGCGAAAGACCGGGTACGCGGAAAAGCTGCCCGAAAAACTTTTTTCGGCGGGATGTGATAAGCGTCGTTTTGGGGAATATGTCGTGGATGGGCATTTTTATAGAGACAAGCGACAGGCGACAAGGGATAAGTTGAAAAATATTTTTTATTTCCTTGTCTCTTGTTTCTTGTCACTTGTTGCTTTTCTACGTCGGCAAATTTCTCGGCGGTTCAGCCTTCTTGGACTCTATGCGCTCAAATGTCGGTGTCGTCGCCACCTTTCCGGGGAAGTGATACATCGTTGCGAGCTCTTCGGAGTTCAAGACAAAGGGTTTACGCTCGTACGGCGGCAAAAACCACGAACGCCTGCGGTACGCGTCAAACATTTTCCATTTCAGTTTTGAAAGACGGTATTTCCCATAGTCCTCCCATGGATAGTCAAAGTCGGTATATTTCGTCGGTTTAAAACCGTTCAAGTCGTTAGAACTGTACTGCTTCACGGTGCCAAAAATCCCCGCAATGTTCCCGCCATTGAACTTTTCTTTTTTTGCGATGTAAATAGAACGGATACCGCAGTCAAAGCCGAGCTTGCCGATGCTTCGTTCTATCGCCTTTATCGTATTCCGTTCTCCTTCGGTGAGCTGGGCAAACATCGGGCTAAACTCGCTCGTAGGGTCAGCGCCGCGCTCTTTGCTCTCTTCTATTATCTTCTCCACGAGCTCTTTTCCTTCCTTCTGCCAATTTTTTGGCCAATAGGTAGTCGGGTCTTTCACCTTGTTTGAACGGACAAGTATCTGAAACCATGCCTGCTCCCCTTGCCCAAGAGAACCCATCCATTCAAGAAGCGGCGTGATGGGGTCAATTTTCTTTTCTTCAAACACGTCCTTGTCCGTTTCGTAGTCAACGTAGGTTTTTATCGGATAGGGGTCCGGTTTTGTGAGGCCAAACTCCGCGGCGAAAAGCGCCCAGTGCGAGTCGCGCTCGGCGTAGGGAATGTGCGTGATATAGTCGGAAACTTCGTGAATTTCCGAAGAGGGATACTGCGAATAAATCTGCGATTCTATAAACGTGCGCATTGAAGCGCGCGTGTAAATCATAAACTTCACGTTCCCTTCTATGGATACAATTTCCAGGGAAAAATGCGCGCGTATTTTACCTACCATCACTCTGTCCCAGAGAGTTGATTCCCCGACGGTCTGGTGGAGCGCAGAGAGTACGATTTCCATCGCAAGCGGCGACTTGTCCACATCACGAGGCACCTTGATTTCAAGGAGCACCATCTTCTGTGACGCCAAAAACCGCTTCCTCGTGTATGCCGCCCATACGCGTATAAGTACGGCCGCGAGCGTGATGGTGAGCCACAAGGGCGCCCATATAAAAAGCGAGAGCCCGAGGAGCACCATTGTCTCGCGGTAAAAGGGCACCCGCGCAATCACCGCTACTACGATTGCAAGTGGGATGATGAGAGGCGCAATCTCAAGAAACTTCCAAAACCCATCAAGGGCAGCACCTAAGATATAATCAAAGCGCGAGTTCATGTTCTTCTATTGTACCGCGGACGAGGGAGGAGGGAAAGATATGCCCCCGTGGCACAAGAAAAAAGAGTGCTCAGCAAAAAATCCTCCGTAGAGGATTTTAGGCAAGAGAGTAGGCCCCATCGTCACTGCGCTTGAAAAACTTTTTGTTCTGCAGATTCACGAGTACCGTGTTCTCTTTTACATGGCGCTCTTTCAAAACTTTCTCAAGGAGTGCTTCGCGAGGGAGCGAACCGTGCTTCTTTAAGATATCAACGATAACATCTTTCACCACACCGTCGGTGTAGCCCCATTCGGCGAGCCCGTAGAGACCTCGTCCAACGAGTACAAACCGCTCTTTGTCTTTGATGAGCTCGTTGTGGCAGGTTGCCGGATGTGACGGGCGTCCGAACACTTCGGTAATGAGTTTTGCGACTTCAGCAAAATGAAGCGGGGAACCGTGGCGACGTATCACAAGATACGCATAGTCCCTAATGCCACGGATTTTAATATTCGGAGATGCGGCAAGTCCCCATTCACCAAGCTGGTTCCTTCCCACTATCTTTGAGAGGCGGAGCCACCGGTGGAGAACGTCATTCGTGTCATGCGCCGAGGCGAGCGTGCCGAGGCGCTTCTTGAATGCATCAAGCGCTTCCCGCTCCGAGATGAGGTCCTTCGCGGTGAGTCCTCCGTGGAGTGCCGTGAGCGCCTTGTGTACCTTCTCGCTCGTCGCTTTATCTACCGCCCAACGAAGACGAAAGTGCTCGTCCTCTTTGTTTCTCTCAAATGCGCCTCCAATAACCAAGAGAAAGTGAGCATGATTTTGCGTGCTCTTGTCTTTTGAAACGGCATCAAGGAAATCTTCTTCCGTGAGCACTCCGCCGAGAGAAGCGAAGTAGTCTTTGAGCTCACCAAACACCGGCGCTTCGCTTGCGTATGCTGAAGACTTCTTTATCGTGCTCAACGCAAAGTTTTCTATCTGCCGCACCCGCTCGCGCGTGATGCCGTATTCTCTCCCGATTGACTCAAGAGTCTTTTTCTCGGATTCATTACCGAGACCGAATCTTCCAACAAGCACGCGAGCGGCGCGCTCCGAGAGCACGGCTAAAAGCTTTTTTGTCGTCTGTTTTGGTTTAAAAACAGGGTTTTTCATACTCTCCTCTTAGATAGTAATATCTCACGAGATTACCTTATCTTGGCTAACCCTGTCAAGTGCCCCTCGGCTCGCATCCCGCAAAAACCGCTTTTGGTGTTATCCTGTCACAATATTTACGAGTTTCCCGGGAACGTACACCACTTTCAAAACCTCTTTGCCTTCCATGAATTTTGTGACCGCCTCGCGCGTCTGCGCCTCTTTCTTAATCGCCTCCTCGGACGCATCGGGGATTGCTTCAAACGTATCTCGCACTCGTCCGTTCACCTGCACCACGATACGCACCGTTCCTCCTTTCGTTTTTTCTTCCTCATAGCGTGGCCATGACGCATTGCAGATAAATCCTTCGCCTCCTCTGTCATGCCACAACTCTTCGGTGATATGCGGTGCAAATGGCGACAAGAGAAGGAGGAGGGTTTTGTATATGTCTTCTGTAATCGCTTCTTCTTTTTCAATTTCATTCACCAAAATCATGAGCGCGGAAATCGCCGTGTTGAACTTCAACTGTTCAATATCGTCAGACACTTTTTTGATTGTCTTATGTAATAACCGCTCAATTTTTGTATGTTGTATGTTGTATGTTGTATGTTGTATTTTTTCGCGCAGCCGCCACACCCGCTCCAGAAACCGGCGCGGGCCGACAATCGCGTCCGTGCTCCAGACAATTGCATCTTCAAATGGTCCCATAAACATTTCGTAGACACGGAGCGTATCCGCGCCGAACTGGGCGATGACATCGTCGGGGTTGACTACATTTCCCCATCGCTTGCTCATCTTTCTGCCGTCCTCGCCGGCGATGAGTCCCTGATTTTTGAGGCGGAGAAACGGCTCGACATGCGCGACAAAGCCGAGGTCAAAAAGCACCTTGTGCCAGAAGCGGGCGTAGATTAAGTGGCGCGTCGCATGGTCGGCACCGCCGACATAGAGGTCAACGGGTAACCAATGTTTTATTTTGTTTTGAATTTGCGCGCCTTGAGTTTGTTTGGAAATTGGGATTTGTGATTTGAGATTTTCGCTTATGCAATAAGCGATGTAGTACCACGAAGAACCCGCCCATTGCGGCATCGTGTTTGTCTCGCGCTTGCCCTTGCCGCCGCACTTTGGGCATTTTGTTTCTACCCATTCGTGTATATTCGCGAGAGGAGATTCTCCTGTCCCTGATGGCTCATATGATTCCACCTCCGGCAACTTCACCGGCAGTTCATCTTCGGGAACCGCAACCCATCCGGGGTTCACTATCTCGCCAAACGAAAATTCGTAATTTTGAATTTTGAATTTTGAATCTTTTTTCAAATCTGAAATCTGAAATCTGAAATCTGAAATTTCCACTCGTTTTTTGCACTCTTCGCAAAAAACGAGTGGAATTGGTTCCCCCCAATAGCGCTGGCGGGAGAAGACCCAGTCGCGGAGTTTGTAGTCCACGCGCCGCTCGCCGAACTCGTCCGCGATTTTCCATTTTGCTTCTTCGTTCTCTAACCCGCTAAATTTTCCTGAATCAGCGAGAACGCCAGAGCCGACATACGCGCCGTGGGAGGATTGTATCTTTTCATTCCAATGCCCCACTTCGGCATGGGTCATATTCTCATAGTTTAATTTTGATTCGGGAAGCCACACTATTTCATGGGCTTCCTGTTCTTTACTACTTATTTCCTTTTGGCTGTAATCAACGAGCTCAAAAACGACAGCCCTTGTTTGAGCAATTCTATTTTCATCCTTATGCTTTGCAAAATATTCTGCCCGTACCCTCCCGTCTAGCACACGCACAAGTTTTAAGTTAGTGTATCCCGTCTCTTCTTCCACCTCTCTGCGGGCGGCAGAAACAATGTCCTCCCCCTCCTCTACCCCTCCCATAGGAAAAGTAAGCCAATCATATTTTTTCCATTTGAGCCCTAGGTACTTTCCTGTCTTTGGGTCTTTTACTATCGCGTGAACATTGTTCCGTTCAACTGTTTTTTTACCGGAAACTGGCGGATTTCTTTTATCAATAATGTTGGGGACTATCACCTCTTTTGTGGCAAGGTTAAATTTTTTTGCGAATGCGAAGTCCCGCTCGTCATGAGCCGGTACCGCCATGATGGCACCAGTGCCGTAGTGCGCGAGAACATAATCGGCAACCCAGATGGGGATTTCCTGTTCGGTGGCTGGGTTTATCGCTTTCACCCCCTTCAGTTCAACGCCTGTTTTTTCTTTCTCATGCGCCGCCCGCTCCAAATCCGTCTTTCTGTTTGCTTGCTTACTATACTCCTCAACTTCACCCCAATTTGAAATTTGAAATTTGAAATTTGAAATTAACGGATGTTCCGGCGAAAGCACAAGATACGTCGCCCCAAATAATGTATCTGGCCTTGTTGTAAAAACTTCAATTTCATTTTCATTCTTAAATCTTAAATCATAAATCTTAAATCTTATATTCGCTCCCTCGCTTCTTCCTATCCAATTTCTCTGCGACTCCTTGACCGACTCGGGCCAGTGGAGCGCGTCCAGGTCGGAAAGAAGACGGTCCGCGTACTCGCGGATTTTTAAAACCCATTGGCGAAGCGGCTTCTGCTCCACATCGGAGCCGCATCGTTCGCACTTACCACCCTCAAGGTCTTCAAGGGCGAGACCTGTTTTGCACGACGGACACCAGTTGATAGGCTCATGTGATTCGTACGCGAGCCCCTTTTTGAAAAGTTGGAGGAAAATCCACTGTGTCCATTTGTAAAAGGCGGGGTCGGAAGTGTTGACCTCACGCTCCCAGTCGTAGGTGAAGCCGATTTTTCCGAGCTGTTCCTTGAAGCGGGCGATGTTTTTCTCCACCGCGGCGCGTGGGTGTATTTTGTGCTTCAGCGCGTAGTTTTCCGCGGGGAGCCCGAACGCATCCCAGCCCATCGGGTGGAGCACGCTGAAACCCTTCATTCTTTTGTACCGCGCATAGATATCGGTACCGATGTAACCCTTTGGGTGCCCGACATGGAGCCCTTCGCCAGAGGGGTACGGAAACATATCCAGCACATAGCATTTTTCTTTGGCGGAATCGTCATCGGTTTTGTAGATGCCCGCCTCCGCCCATTCTTTTTGCCACTTCCCCTCTATTTCACCGTGATTATATTCCCGCATAAATTAAGTGCATCTATTATGACACATAATTTTAAAACTCCAAAACCCAATGTTCAATGCCCAACACCTGCCTGCCGGCAGGCAGGAAATCCCAAATCATAAATCCAAAAAATCATTCACTGGAGTTTGGGGCTTTGGGTTTGGTTGGTCATTGGAGTTTGGTCATTGGGATTTACAATTCTAAAACACCCCGAGCTCTGCGCTCGAGATGTTCTTTTCATTATTGCTTCATCGTTCGCACCGGATAGAGTTCCGGGTCAATAGTCCGCATGAAGCACGTCTCACCTTCCTCATGCGCCCAGTTTTCATTTCCCGCAAAGCCGTCCGCCGCCGGGTAACGAATCTGTTGGGGCTTAGTCATTTTCCCCTCTTTCGTCGTGAGTGTTTGAAGATTAAATGTTGCGCACAGTTCAAATGCATCCGCCTCAAGTACCTCGTAGCCATATGCCACGCCCGTCTCCGGGTCAGACGGCACACGGAATCCTGAAATCGGGTCTTCTAAATCGGAAAACTTGGCAGGAATCTTTCCCTTCTGTTGCCAGTAGTTCACTATCTGCCATTGAAGCGTCTGCAAATCAGAAACCCTGCGCTCATCAAACCTCACCAGCCGCTGGGTAAAGGGCGAGCCGATGATGAAAAATCCAGAGATGATTATGGAAAACATTACCGCGCCCGAAACCAACCCCACGGTTTGTGATGTGGACTTGTGTTCCTGCCAGTATCCCTTGAGGTCTTTCACATAGTAGCCAAAGACGGCCCCAAACACAGCGAGTACCACGACAACCTTAGAGAGAAACCGCGCGGTAAGTTCACCGCCCAGAAAGGTGTTAATGAGCGCAATGAGGTCGCCGGCAATCACCGCACCGGCGATGAAGAGCGTGAGAAAGAGAAGCCATTTGCGGATAGCGAGGTTCATCCGCGCCGCCTCCTCGCGCGCGCGCCCATTGACGATACGCGTGAAGACTACAAGAAGCGGGAATGCGACGATGAGGGCCGACATCGCGAAACGAATGGGGCCGGAAAACGAATTGTAGTAGCCCGCAAGCGCGTCGGGGAAAAGCGCGTCCACATAGTTAAAGAGAAGCGCGAGCACGCTCCCCACAGAGACATAGAGCGCGGCGACAAGGCCGAGATAAAGAAAGAAATCCTTTGGCGAAAATTTGCTGTGTTCCATAAGTTTGTATGTTGTATGTAGTATGTCGTATGTAGGAAAATAATGCAACAACTCAAAGCTTTTTAGCCACTACAATATTCTGATATTCTGCAGAATATCAGAATATGTTTTCAAATCTTATATCCCAAATCCTAAATCTTGAATTCAATCACATCACCATCCTTGACGATATATTCTTTCCCCTCGGTGCGGACGAGGCCCTTCTCGCGCGCGGACGGGTAGGAGCCCGCGTCCAGGAGGTCTTTCCAAAACACCACTTCAGCGCGGATGAACTTGTCGCGGAAATCGGTATGAATTGCCGCACCCGCTTCGCGTGCATCAGCGCCGCGTTTAATCGTCCATCCGCGCGTTTCGTCCTCGCCGGTCGTAAAAAACGTGTGCAACCCAAGAGCATCATAGCCCGTGCGTATGAGCGCATCCAAACCGCTTTCTTTCATACCAAAGTCGGCGCGGAGCGTGGCACGATCGCCCTCGGACGAGCGCGCAATCTCGCCCTCAAGGGTTGCATCAATCATCACCCATGGGGCTTTTTCCCGCCTCTCCGGCGGGTCGCCGAGGAGGCGACTTTTCTCCAGAAATGCCGCGAGGTCAGCGGGGATATCCTTTGGGTCGGCGCCGGTTGAGTTCAGTACATAAAGAATCGGCTTCATTGTGAGAAGTCCGAGTCCTCTTATGACGACCTTCTCCTCGTCCGAGAGAACCACCGTCCGCGCCGCCTCTCCTTTTTGAAGCACCTGTTCTACCTTCCCCAATGCTTCATCCAAAAGACGCGCGCCCTTGTCTCCCGATCGTATCTCTTTTGCAAGCGAGGTGCGGCGCTTGGTCACCACCTGCATATCGGCAATCGCAAGCTCCAAGTGAATCACGTCTACATCATGAAGCGGGTCCACGGCGTTGTGCACATGAATCACATTTGGGTCTTTGAAAATGCGCACCACATGCGCGATCGCGTCCGTCTCGCGGATGTGCGAGAGAAATTTGTTTCCAAGCCCCTCGCCCTCGGCGGCGCCCTTCACAAGCCCCGCGATGTCAGTAAACTCCACCGCCGCAGGCACCACCTTCGCGGACTGTGAAAACTTCGCGAGCGCGTCAATGCGCGCATCCGGCACCGCGACAACCCCCACTGACGGATCTATGGTGCAGAACGGATAATTCTCCGCAGGGACACTGCGGTTTGTAAGAGCGTTGAATAGTGTGGACTTGCCGACGTTTGGCAAGCCAACGATACCGATTTGAAGCATTTTCTAAACCTACACTATTTAAGCTTTAAATGCTCATAATCTCTTTTAGCGCAAGTATCAAAGTCAGACGTTGAGAAGAAAAACCGGATTATGTTGTAGTAGTCACTTCTCACCAAAAGTAACCGTGACATCTTTAACGTTTTT
>DATDST010000009.1:0-3401 GCA_036517815.1 Minisyncoccota bacterium
GGCCTACCATTAGCCGACCCGGCAATATTTAACTAGCTTATAGCTGACAGCTTCCAGCTTTTAGCTTAGTGAAGACTAGCCGAAAAAATGATTTTCTTCAACTTATTAACTTACAATATACCCTGTCGAGCAGTGCTCACAAGTCCATCCATTAATTCTTTTGCGAGTCGTTCTCGCTGTGAGGGATCTCTCAAGATCCATGAGCGGCGAGAATTCGCCATGTTCAAAAGTTCGACAAGACAATTATTCGTAACGGGATTCCCCCGAAGTACACCGAGGCCCTTTAAACGACGTCTGGCTCCCATGTTTTTGGCAAATGCGTTGGCAAATAGCGTATCGGTATCTGTTCTGTGAGTGTATACCTCTTTGTTCGGGTCCATATCAGGCGGTAAGGAATTCATGTGAATGGATACGAAAGCTGTTTTTTTAAGATTTAATTTACGTCCGCGAACCAACCCTCCCGCTATAAGTTCTCTCGTTCTTAAACTACGGTCTTGATCGTCAATGCTGATATCTGGATTCCCTCCTCTTCCTATGTTGTAGGTATCATTCGGCACCCAAGTTGGAAAGCGACCTCGTTCATCAAGAATACCCATGGTTTTTGAGAAATGAGTTAAAAACACCTCCGCTTGCTCACGCATAGCAAGACGCATGAGACGAAGGGAAACATCATGCACCACAACCGCTTCCGAAACGGTTACTTCTTGTTTCATCCCATCAAGTGCAATAGGCCGCGCGCCAGGGTCCTCGCCCCCATGTCCGGGGTCTAGAATGAGTGCAATTCCCCGGAGTTTTTGGCCGCGATTTTTTTCCTGTTCTAATGCCGTTTTTAATTTAGGATATGGTATTCCGGACATGACCTCTCGGGCTTCGAGAGCGCGCTCTTCTGGCGTATCGTAAAAGCCGGTATTCCAATCAGGAATCCATACCATCTGGCCAGGGCGTACCGCATTTGGATTTTGTATTCGATAATTCGGATTGTGGAGACGGTTAAATGCATGAACCTCATCCAAAAATCTGGCAGGAACTTTACGGCTCTCAAGAAGTGCGAGGTAATTCGTAGTAATGGGAAGCGCCTGAAGTGGAAGTACATACTCTTGTGAAAGACGGAGAGCTTCCGTGTTATCCAATATTCGGGCATTCAAATCTTTAAATACTGAAATACCCGAAGGCCGGTTTAACCCCACCCCATCCAGAAGTCGTGTGATGCCATCTCCCGAAAGTGGACGCGTGCGGACCTTGCCTAACTCTGTAAAGCTGCGGCGCGGTACTTCGGCCGCTTCCGCTTTCCCGAGTGTCAGCGTGGCCGCAATACTAACCGCGCCTTTTAGAAATTCTCGCCTGTGTAATTCTTTACCCATATTGTAGTATCATAATACCACACTGCATAGTAATGTCAATATTGGTTCCTTGCAAGTAATTCGGTATGAGCATTTGTATATCTACCCTCTAGAAAAACGAGCGCGACGGCCATGGCCGCAATGGAGAGGTCACGGAAAAGAACAGGAAAACTCGGCAAGTTAAAGAGCACAATTCCCACCAACATGAAAGCGGCAATGCCAGCGGGGATACGAATACGCCAGCCAGAAAGAATCCAAAGCGCGATAATTACTTCCACAATGCCAAACGTATGAAGAAGCCACAACTCATTCCCGGCGGCCATATCAAGCAAGAAGTTCGGGAAGTAGCCGATCCACGAGTTCGGATCAAAAAGCGCCGAAAGAGGAGGATAGAGAAAAGCGAACGAGAGTCCAACCCGAAGCGCCACCTGCGCGTAGCGTTCCTGCATGGATTAAGGCGTTACTACCACCGTGCCAAAATCAGAGGCGCGAGAATGATTGTGATAATTCCACGAGCCCGCTTTAGTAAAGGTATAGGACCACGACTCACCCGCTTCCACAACATGACACTGATCAAAGGCATCTCCGAGCGCCGCCCCGCCTAGACAGTGCTCACTCATTGCGGTGCCGTCATACGCGTCATGCGTCGGGTGCATGGCAACAGCAACCCACATGCCATGCGTGCTGTTGTTGGTGAAAGTAACAGTCCCTCCTTTTTTCACGGTAATGCTTTTAGGTGAGAAGCCCTGATCCGTATAGGTTGCGACACTTTGATTGTCCATAATAGAGCCGGGGCCTCCATCATTTTTAACCACGGTCTCGACTACATCAGAGGATGCGCCAGGCACAGGCATTGTGGTGTCTACAGGAACTTGCACATCGACATCTTTTTGCGAATACGTAAAACCCGCGATTCCTCCGATAAAGATGATTCCTATCACGATAAGTGTGTTTTTCATATGCCCTTAATTATGATATACAAAAGCCATTTTGAAAAGCAGTGATTAGTCGTCAAAAATCTTCGCCAAGTCGTGGGGGGCGTTTTCGGTCACGGAAACAGAAGAGACGCGGATGAAAACGACTCGTTTCTCAAACTCTGAAAGATTTTTCGCTCCCACATACCCCATTGATACCTGGAGTCCCCCGACAAGGCGGTCAATGACTTCGGAGAGCGTGCCCGCGTATGGCACCAATGCGGATACGCCTTCGGGAACTATGCGTTTTGATTTGCCAAGGTAGCGATCGTTAGATTGGCCTTTCTGAAGTACTGCCTTCGAGCCCATACCGCGGTATTCCTTGAATTTCTTTCCATGTATCTCCACGATTTTTCCGGGCGATGCGTCCGTGCCCGCGAGCAAGTTCCCCAGCATGACGGCGGAAGCTCCCGCGCCCAAGGCCTTTGCAATGTCGCCGGAATTCCGTATACCGCCGTCTGCGATGACGGGTACTTTTGCTTTTCTTGCGATTGAAACCACATCCATGATTGCCGAGAGTTGAGGCACGCCGACGCCGGATACTATGCGCGTCGTGCAGATAGAACCGGGGCCAATGCCCACTTTTATTCCGTCGGCGAATTTCACCAATTCGCGCGCGGCCTCTTTCGTTGCGATATTCCCGACCAGAAGCGGAATCTTGCCGATTATTTTCTTGATGCGCCTTGCGCCGAGAACGACGTTCATATTGTGGCCGTGCGCGGAATCAATGGCGATAAGGTCTGCTCCGGCATCCTTCAGCATTTTTGCGCGCGCTTCATCAAAGGCCCCGCACGCCGCGCCCACGCGCACGCCCGCTTTTTTTGCTTCGCGCACCATTGCCGCCTCTTCTTCAGGCGTATTGTTGCGATGCAATATGCACATTCCTCCCAACTTTCCGAGTTCTATCGCCATGCCGGTTTCCGAAACTTTGTCCATCGCGGCGGAGAGGATAGGTATAGACAACGGGAAATTACGCGCGCAGACGCTTTCGGTAAGAGCTTCTCTTGGCTCCATGGAGGATGCCGCCGGCTTGATTAAGACGTCGTCAAAGGTGAGATATTCCCCTTTGTCGATTTTTCCCATGCCC
>DATDST010000010.1:0-8139 GCA_036517815.1 Minisyncoccota bacterium
AGGGGATAAGTATGAGTTGTCAATGAACCCCTGATGTCGCCCATCTTCACCCCGCCGCCAATCCTCTCCGCCAAAGGCGGACAGGCATGCACATCCATTTCGCGGGGGTTTTTGAAAATTGAATGGGCGGCGGGGCGGGGGGTGGATATTGGTTGCTAGTTGACAACCTATACTGGATAGTATATCATTGCGATATGGCGATAGAAGGACATATATCAGTTACCGACCTAGCTCGCATCTTTGGGGTGTCCCGTCAGGCGGTACAAAAGATGCTCAAGGGCCAGGAGGGGCTTCGTATCAAGAAAGTCGGGGCGGGATTCTTGTATGAAATTGATGCCCTCCCAAAGGAGATGCAGGAGCGAATCCATGCGGCGCAAAAAGAGGCGGCGGATAGCGTAATTCGCGCCGGTACTCGAAAACACAAAGATATCGACTTCGAGCAGGAACTTTGGAGCGCGGCGGACAAGCTCCGCGGGAACATTGATGCCGGCGAATATAAGCACGTCGTACTCGGGCTCCTCTTCTTGAAGTACGTGTCCGATGCGTTCTATATGCGCCGCGCAGAACTCGAGAAGCGGCTCGCCGACCCGAGGGACAAAGAATTTTACATAGCGGACGAAAAGGGACGCGCTGTCATTTTTGAGAATCGCGATTCATATCGAAGCACCGGTATTTTTTATATACCAGAGAAATCGCGGTGGGAACATCTGCGTGAGCACGCGATGCACTCCGATATCGGCAAGTATATAGATGATGCGATGCTCGCGGTCGAAGAAGAGAACCCGAAACAGCTCAAGGGAGTGCTCCCGAAAATATTCACCCGTACGCCGCTCGAGAGCAACGTGCTCGGCGAGCTCGTGAACATTTTTTCTCGTATCAAATTCAACCACGACATCGACCACGAGAAAGACATGCTCGGGCGAGTGTATGAATATTTCCTTGGGCAGTTTGCTTCTTCCGAAGGAAAGCGGGGCGGCGAATTTTATTCGCCAAGGTCGCTCGTAAAACTTATCGTCGAAATCCTCGCGCCGTATGAGAACGCGCGCATCTTCGACCCTGCGGCCGGAAGTGGCGGTATGTTCGTACAATCAAGCTCGTATCTCAAGGCGCACGGTAAAGACGCGGCGCACCTCGCGGTATTCGGGCAGGAAAGCAATACAACGACTTGGCGGCTTTGCCGGATGAATCTCGCTATAAGGGGAATTTTCGGTGATATCCAAGTGGGCAACTCCTACTACGACGACAAATTCTCCGACCTTCGTGCAGATTTTGTAATCGCCAACCCGCCCTTTAATGCGGAATGGGACCCCAATCGATTGAGCGAGAACGATCCCCGCCTCAAATATGGGACGCCGCCCGCAAGCAACGCCAATTACATGTGGATACAGCACTTCATCCATCACTTGGCACCGAATGGCATGGCGGGCTTTGTTATGGCCAACGGCGCTCTTGCGGTCGGCGGCCGAGAGGGCGAAATCCGCAAAAAGATTATTGAAGCAGATTTTGTGGATGTCATCGTCGCATGCCCTCCGAAGCTCTTCTACAACGTTGCTCTGCCTGTTTCTCTGTGGTTTGTGGCAAAAAATAAAAAGGGCGACCGATTCCGCAATCGCGCCGGAGAGACGCTTTTTATAGATGCGCGAGAGCAAGTTGAAGCGATATCCCGTAAACAGGTTGTCTTTACCGACGAGCACATAAAAAAGATTGCGGATACCGTTCGCGCATGGCGCGGGGAGAAAGGCGCACCGGAGTACCACGATGTCCCCGGCTTTGCCAAGGCGGTCAAGAGAGAAGATATCGAGAAGTCGGGCTATGTGCTCACGCCCGGCCGATACGTAGGACTCGCAGACGAGGTGGACGATGGTGTGTCATTTGAGGACAAGATGCAAAAACTCTCGGGAGAGCTAAAGGATGCGTTCAAGAAGGGTGATGAACTCGAAGCGCGGATAACAGAAAACCTTAAGCGAATGCAATTTTAAATATGGCACTCCTCAATCCTTTACATCTCAAAAGTGTTGTAGCGATTGGCGCGCTCAATAAGCGAAAGAAATTCACCTGCCAAGCGACCGGGTTTTTGGTTGGTTTCCTCGCTAAAAATTCCAAAGATCCTACAAAGCGCGCATATTACGTCTTTCTTGTGACAAACCGCCATGTCTTTGATGGGAAAGATGGCGCACATCTTCGATTTAACTTGCAAAATGGAAAATCTGAAGTCGTCCCACAAGCGTTGAAGTTTCCGAATAATGAACTGAGGTGGCTAGCCCATCCGAACAAGAAAGTTGATCTGGCTCTTCTCAATGTCAACCCTCAAGTACTCGTCCAACACGGCATCGACTACATTTTCTTCAATGAGGAAATGTTTGCCTATCAACGAGATTTCGGACGGTTAGGGATTTCTGTTGGAGACGATGTCTTCGCGCTTGGCTTCCCGATGGGATTCGCTGGCATCACGCAGAATTTTCCATATGCAAAAACAGGAATTATATCTCGGTTTGACAAGGAGTTACTAAGAAGTAACAAAGCATTTCTGGTCGATTCGTCGATTTTTCCGGGAAACAGCGGTGGTCCGGTTATCCTAAGACCGACTAACACCGCCTTGGCGAATACCAAAGTGGTCTCATCGGCATATTTGTTGGGCGCAATTACGGGTTACTTGCCTTATAGAGAAGAGTTATGGACTCACCAAACAAACCCGCCGACGGTCGTCAGTTTAGAACGTGAACATTCTGGGCTGTCCTTCGTAGTACCGATGGATTACGTGAAGCAGATTTTCGGACGTTGGATAAAAGCCAAGAAACGGCTTGAAAAGGCGCAGGAAAGCAACGGAGGGCAACCCGCTGCGCCGGATATAAAAACAAGCGTATGACCACAAAAAACGAAATGTGATTGAGACAATACAAAACACCTCGCTCCTATTTAATACGCTGGCAGGCGTGGCTAATGTTATTTTAGGCGGTCTCAATATCTATTTGTTTATCCAAAATCGGAGGGAAAGACATTCTCGACTGCATCGCGACATCAATGTCAAGGAATCAGAGTTAGAGGCCTTGAGGTTGCAACACCGGCAGGAACGCGAAGAGTTGGAGGCCAATTACGAAGGCGGAGTTAGAGAAAGTGAATTTATGCGTGTTGACGCTAGGACTGAAAATGACAGGCGAAGGTTCGACAGGATGTGGCAGAGACAACGAGGCGAAGAGGAAATAGCTTTTGCTGAACTTGGCCATCTGTATGAATTAAGAGACGGACAGCAGGGATATTTTGTCCAGCAAGAGTCAAAAATCATCAAACCTTGGAATGCTATCCGAAAGTTTTTCAAACGCCTATGACCGCAAAAACCAATACAACTTGGCGAACGATGAGGTTGGGAGACGTGGCGAGCAACTTTGACTCGAAGCGTCGGCCACTTTCCTCTATGCAACGAGCAAGTATGCGCGGCTCATACCCATACTATGGTGCAGCAGAAATTTTTGACTACATAAACGATTATATCTTTGACGGTCTGCATTTACTTGTTGCTGAAGACGGTACCGTTACTACAGACGATGGACATCCTGTCTTGCAGCTTGCTGATGGAAAGTTTTGGGTAAATAACCACGCACATATCATAAAAGGAGAGGATGACGAAGATACAAAATATCTATACTACGCCCTTTCCACCATCGGGATTAATCCTTACATCACGGGAGCTGTTCAGCTCAAGATTACGCAACAGAACTTGAATAGCATTGAGATCTCGTTTCCGGAAAAATCGGAACGTCAAAAGTTGGTGGAGGTACTGGCGGCGTTTGATGAAAAAATAGAGAACAACAACCGCATCATCAAGACACTTGAAGAAATGGCGCAGGCGATTTTCAAGAAACGATTCGACGTCCCAGTCGATGATCTACCGAAAGGATGGGGGGTGAGAAATGTGCTTGAAATAGTGAAGCGAATCTCTGTTGGCAAAAAGTACGAAAACAAAACTGCTCTATCAGCCGGCAAAGTGCCCATCTTGGATCAAGGACAATCGGGATATATCGGCTTTCATAATGACGAGCCAGGTGTGGGGGCAAGTATCGATGAGCCGGTCGTCGTCTTCACAAATCACACTTGCAATTATCGACTTATGACACGGTCATTTTCTGCAATTCAAAACGTACTACCGTATGTGGGGACGAACGGCTACCCAACGCTCTTCGTCTACTACCTCACACGTGGGAAAATCACTATGCAGGAATACAAGGGACATTGGCCGGATTTTGAACAGCAAGATTTCGTGGTACCGCCCCCAGCACTCGCTGAGGAATTCGCGTCTTTCGTAAAGCCAATGGTGCAGAAAACAGTTGAAGCAGAGAACGAAAACCAAAAACTCGGTGCCATACGCGACCTCCTTCTACCGCGCCTGATGAGTGGAGAAATACGAGTATAAATATGGCAACAACCACAATTTTGCAGCTAATCTCCAACTCAAATGTGTTCTCACCGCTAGTTTCCGGTGTTGTGGCAGCTACTGTCGCTTTGTGTGGACAGTACTATTTTTTCTTAAAGAATCGTAATGAGGAAAGATACCAGAAACTCTATGGGCCACTCATATATCAATTGCTGAAAATGAGACTACTCACTAGCAACAGAGAGCAGCTAACGGCGGAAATTATGCAGGAACTCCGAGACCCAAGCCAAAGAATAGAAGAGATGCAAACACATGGCAGGCCGTTAGTTCTTGAGTGGATAAAACATAAAGAAAGCATAGAGAAACTTTTCGAAGAATATCCAGGGCAAATAAAAAATGAAGACATTGGCTTGGTGGGTGACTTTTTGGATGGATGTATCAAACGAAAAATAACGGAAGATGGAAAAAACTGGTACACAACGGAAGAGAGAACAAACAAGCTAATGACAGCAATTCAAGCCTTACAAGAAAGATTCCTGCCATGACCAACAAACTCAATGAAAATTCGCTTGCCGAACAGCCGGTCATTGAATGGCTCAAGGAGCTCGGCTATGACTACGAATTCGGGCCGGACTTGGCACCCGGACAAATAACCGCAGAGCGGGAGAATTTCCGCGAAGTGCTGCTTTTGACGCGCTTGAAACGTTCTATTCGTAGGCTCAATCCCGACCTTCCGGATATTGGCATAGAGGCGGCGAGCCGAGCCCTGTCTGATGTCGTGCGACAGAATCTCGACCTTGCAAACCGCGAAGCGCATACATCCATCACGGAAGGTATCAAGGTTGAGCTCCGTGACAGCGATGGAACTGACGAAGTGCAGATTGTAAAGGTGATTGATTTTGACGTGCCGCAAAATAATGAATTTCTTGTGGTAAATCAATTCGCGATTCAAGGTCCCGACTCTGTGCGCAGGCCGGATGTATTGGTGTACGTGAACGGTATTCCGCTCGGCGTGTTTGAACTCAAGAGCCCAACAAGCGAGTCTGGAACCATTCGCTCCGCCTTTCTTCAGCTTGAGGACTACAAAAAAGAAATCGCCGACCTCTTCGTGTACAACAACCTCCTCGTTGTCAGCGATTTGGTAAAGGCCCGATACGGGACTATTTCAAGTGCGTGGGACCGCTTCGCGGTATGGAAAGGGCTTGAGAGCGAACAGGACGACCTCAAGGGAATGTCGGAGCTTGAGATTTTGGTGAAAGGCATTTTCCACAAAGAACGGCTCTTAGATATTTTTCGCTACTTTACGATTTTCGAGGCAGACAGCGACGGAGAGTCTCCGAAGTATACGAAGAAGGTGGCGCAATACCATCAGTACTATGGGGTAAATAAGGCAGTCGCCGCGACTGTGAAGGCCAAGAAGCCCAAAGGCAACGGCAAGGTCGGAGTATTTTGGCACACGCAAGGATCAGGCAAGTCCCTCTCGATGGTGTTTTATGTCAACAAAGTCAAAGTATCTCCGACGCTCAAGAGCCCGACTTTTGTTTTCCTTACCGACCGCAACGACCTCGATGGCCAATTGCACAAGACTTTTTTACGAACCGGCTACCCGCATGCATGGCAAGCGTCAGGGGTTGACGCATTGCGGGAGCGTTTGCAGACACCGAGCGGCATTGTATTCACTACGATTCAAAAATTTGAGGATGAGGAAGAGAAGCTGGCGGGCGGGCTATCTCCCGCGGAGAACATAATCGTCATTGCCGACGAGGCGCATCGTTCACAGTACGCCAAGCTTGCAGGCAATGTGCGCGAAGCGCTCCCCAACGCTTCGTTCATGGGCATCACCGGCACGCCAATCAGCACCGAGTCGCGTGATACCAATCTCGTTTTCGGTGATTACATCAGTACATACAAAATCAATCAAGCGGTTGAAGACGGCGCGACTGTCCCGATTTTCTATGAGGGTCGGCTGGTACCCCTCCATCTCACCAATCACTTTATAGACGAGGAGTTTGACGAACTTGCGGAAGAACACACGATACCGCAAAGCGAGGTACTGAAGCGAAAGTTTGCAAAACTGGCTGAACTTGTAGGTACCCCGGAGCGAGTGCGGGAGATTGCCAAAGATATCGTCAACCACTTCAACAACCGCGGACTTGAGGGCAAGGCGATGGTGGTAACCATGAAGCGAGAAATCGCCGCCGCTATGTACGAGGCAATCACGGCGCTGCCCTCTGCCCCAGAGGTGGCGGTAGTCATTTCAAACGCGGAGGAGTTTGCCGGACGTATCCAGCCAGAACTTCGCGCGAAAGAATTGGAGAAACGATTCAAAAGTATTACCGACCCCCTGAAAATTGTCATCGTCTGCGACATGTGGCTCACCGGCTTTGACGTACCGCACTTGCACACCATGTATATCGACAAGCCGCTCAAGAACCACACGCTCATGCAGGCGATTGCGCGAGTTAACCGCATTTTTCGAGACAAGCCCGCAGGGCTCGTCGTTGATTACATCGGTATAGCCGATAATCTCAAGAAGGCACTTTCAATCTACAGCGCCGACGATCGAAAGAACACGATGTTCCCAATAGAAGACATCGTGGCGAAGATGAAAGAGAAATATGACGTTGTTTCTTCGATGCTTTCCGGTGTGGCATACAGCGGATATCGCAAACTCGCCGCAGGCGAAGCAGCGAAGGTGTTTTATGAAGCGCTCAACTCTCTACTCACTGACCCGAAGACCGAAGGACTCGATGAGGAGCGCAAGATGAGATTCTTGAAAGAAGCAGAGCTTCTCTCGAAGCTTTTTGGATTTGTCATGCCCCATCCCGAAGCTAACAGGATTCGCGATGACGTTGAATTTTTCCGTGCCTTGAAGCGGGCAATAAACAAGCTTTCAGACTCCGCAGATTTTTTGCCGTCTATGGATACGGCCGGTATCGAGTCTGCGATTCGCGAACTTATATCGGAAAGTGTCGCAGCGGAGGGTGTTATAGACATTCTCAAGATGAACGACGGCACGAAGGCCGATTTATCAATTTTCGACGATAAGTTTCTTGAAGAGGTAAAAAATCTCAAGTACAAAAACTTGGCTGTAGAAGTCCTGAAAAAACTATTGAGCGATGAGCTACGTGTCCGAGTGAAGAAAAACGTCACCCGCTACGAGACACTGATGCGTTTACTCGAACAGATTATTGAGGAGTATGAAAACAACATTATCAATTCGAGCAAGGTAATCGAACGACTCGTTGAACTCGCTAAGGAAATTAAAAAGACGGAACTCGCGATGCGCGATACTGGCCTCACGGAGGAAGAAGCGGCATTCTACGATCTCGTATCAAAAGGTAAGCACGCAATCGCACGAAACGGTGAGCTCAAAGCATTGGTGAAAGAAATGGTTTCGTTGATTAAGCGCGATTTGACGGTGGACTGGTCAAATAGCGAGGTTATTAAATCACGCATTCGCGCAAATGTTCGGCTCATGCTTTTGCGCAAGCAGGTTCCCGCGGAAGAGGCGGAGGTGCTCGTGGAGTCTATCTACAATCAAGCGTTCGCGTTGTTTAGGGACTTTAGTGCCGCGCGATAGGGAGAAAATCTTATCCTCTAATTATACCACTTCCAGCCAAAAAAGCAAGCATTTGCGGGCCAACTATGTGAGCCGTTCGGCTAGGGTAAAATACGGGCATGGCTGACGACGCACCAGTACAAGTACCAACGCCCGAACCAACGCCACCGGAACCCGCACAGGAAGCGCCTGCGCCCGTAGAAATGCC
>DATDST010000011.1:0-9030 GCA_036517815.1 Minisyncoccota bacterium
TAAGGAGTGCGTACGAACGTATAGCAAGAGTGCATGAATAGCCAGAAGTCCGGTGAAAAACGCAACCGCCCCGCCCAAAAGAAGCGGAGTGCCGATTGATGAGAGTGTGCCGTCGCCAGCAAGTTCAAGAAGTTTTTTCAATCCCGATCCCGCAATAATCGGCACCGACAAGAGAAACCCGAAGCGCGCGGCGGCTTCCCGCGAGAGTCCCAAGAAAAGCCCGCCTGAAATCGTCATGCCGGAACGGCTCATGCCAGGCACCAGCGCAAGCGATTGGAAAAGACCGATTACGAGTCCCTTTTTCAATCCGACTGCGGAAACTGGCAGATTCGCGTTGATTTTTTTAAGCGCATATTCGGCTGCGACAAAGACGACCGAGCCCGCAATCGCAGTATAGGCAACCAGCGCGGCACTTCGAAATACCGTCTCCATAGTCTTTTCAAACAGAAGCCCGAGAATGACGGCCGGAATCGTACCGACGATGAGAGCGAGCAAAAGCCCGCGCTCGGGGGAATGCCCGCGGCCCGATATTTCCTGCAAAGCGGCCATGGCAAGAGAACGAATGTCTTTCCAGAAATAGATGATGACGGCTAAGGCGGTCGCGAGTTGCAAGACCGCATCAACCGCAAGACCATTCGCCTCCGAAATGCCGAGAACTGCTCGTGCGAGGATCAGGTGCCCCGTGGAAGAGACGGGTATAAACTCCGTCAGCCCCTGCACGGCGCCAAGGATGGCGAATACAGACCAGTCAGTCATAGAACATAGAAATCGGACTCAAGCCGTGGTATTATCCTAGCACCTTATCATAGACGTATCTTCATGCCCGAACAATCATCAAACCAACAAAATCTCTCTATCCCCGTCGCTATCGTCATGGCGGGCGCCTTGATAGCCATTGCGCTCTATCTCGCAAGCGGAGGTACGAGTAGTGGAACAAACACCGACACCGGTACCGACGCCGCCATCACCAATGCTCCGGCGGTCAACGCCGCGGATCACATCCTCGGAAATCCGGATGCGCCCGTGAAAGTTGTTGAGTATACGGACTTTGAGTGTCCTTTCTGCAAACAGTTCCATACGACGATGAAAACCATCATGGATGAATACGGAGCAAAAGGCCAAGTCGCGTGGGTGATGCGCAATTTTCCTTTGCAACAGCTTCATCCGAATGCGCCGAAGTTGGCAGAGGCGGCAGAGTGTGTCGCGTCAGTGGGAGGAAATGACGCCTATTGGAAATTCATAGACAGCGTATTTCTCCAAGCACCAGTCGGAAGCTTTTTTGATCTCACCAAACTTGATTCCACAGTCTCGGGTATCGGCGTGAACGTGCAGGCATTTGAAAGCTGTTACCAGAAAGGCACATTCAAGGACAAGATCCAGAAAGAATTCAACGATGCGGTCGCCGCGGGCGGCAAAGGCACCCCCTTCAGCGTTGTCGTCACCGTGGGCGGAGAGAATGTCCCCATCCCCGGCGCACTTCCCTACGCAAACATCAAATCCGTCATTGATCAGGCACTTGAAAATAAATAGAATTGGCGAGAAGAGAAAAAGATAAATGAGCGACATCCGATGTCGCTCATCGATAGTCCACCACTCCCATATATGGGAGTGGTGGACAAGAGAAAACAAAATTAACTCTTTCTTAGAAGATACACGGAAAATCCTCCAATATTTTCCACTGGACCTATGGTATGTATTTGATCAACAAAAAACCCCGCTTCGTCTATTTCCTTTCTGAATACCGAATCAGAAATCTTATAATCACCCCTTGAAAGATCCATAGACGGATTACCTGATTTCTCGGTATTTCTCATAGAAGAAATGGAGCCTAAAAGCAAGTTAGCGCGCCGTGCGCCCTCTTTCATCTTTTTATTACATGCGAGTTTATTTATCAGATCGACATTTCTTAAAACAGTCCCAATTTGGGCCTTGCTTTTGAGACCGTTTTGATTACCATGCTCATTCAAATCATCAAGAAGGGTTTTCGCTTCTTCCTCGGCAAGCTGTTTGTAACCTCCCGTAATGGCATTCGCGATGATGTGAGAATACCAGATGATCGTGCGAATTTTTCTTTCTTTCGGCGTCGAGTATTCAGGCAAAAATTCATCGCTCACGATGAACGACCCGTCCGGCTTCAATTGATCGTGGACATTGCGCAAATATGCGAGAGTTTTTGTTCCCTTCTCAATATGATGATGCACGCCTTGGCTGTAAAAAACGTCGACGGGAACCGGATGACGATATACGGCAATGTCCGCTTTGTGGATAGTGGCCGGTATCCCCTGTTGTCTCAAAATCCGCCTACCGTATCGTATAAACTCGTTGTCGTGATCGATGCCAGTTGCATGCACATTCATATCCTGAGCGACATGTTGCAAGAGCCTCGCGGGGCCGCATCCAAGCTCAACGGCTTCTATAATCCTTTTAGTACCATGAATATCCCTTAAAAGCGTACTAACACAAGCATCAGCTTCGGCAATATACAAATGTTGTTCGGTCATCAGCCGGTTATAATCTTCAGGCCCGATGATAGACGAATAGGTCGGTTGGTGTTCAGAATGCATGATGAAAAAAATAATAACACATCAAAAATGTTACGTCAAACTACATAGCCGAGGCGAAACCTCGGTATTTTTTGCGTATGTTCCGCCACTAAATCAGCGTCAATCGGCGTCTTCGCCGAGACCCAAGCGGTAGATATCAAACGAGTGCTCCCCTTCGAACATATCGGAGGGGTTCGGCAGATAGACCCGAGGGCGTGAAATTTCAGCGCTCGCATCGTGTACCAAGCGGTGGAAGACCGCGAATTCTTCCTTGCAGGCACGGTAGTCCAGCACATATCGGCGCATCTGCGCTCTACCATCAGCATTTTTCTTTTTCTTGCATTCGTACACAATAAAGCGCCGCACGGGTTTCCTGAAAAGCTCTCTCACCGTGTAGTAGTTGAAGATAGCTTGGATGATGAAAAGCGATTTCTCGGCGCCGCGCGCGCTGAAGGAATCTACGAATTTATGATCCACGATATCAACCGCGCCACGCTCCAGGGGTGAGGCGACCACCAAATCCGACACCGCTTTCAAGGGAAGCGGCAACCCTTCAACTTCCACAACGCCCTTTACTTCAACCCCCAAGACCTTGTGTTTCGGGGGTCGCTCTAAATAAAACGAGATGGCCTGCAGGTATTCCCGCTCCATCTTGAGACGCTTCTCGCGCTGTAGACGCCGTGTTTTCGCTTTGCCGAAATTTATCTCAAAATCCGGAACATCCTTGAGATATTCAAGCCCGAGATCAATCGCGGCTTCTTTCCCTAAGCCGCTATAGAAATGCTGGAGCGCCACATGCCCCGCGCGGCCGACGATGGATGAAGTGCCCGAGGGTGTGTCGTATACCTCCTCCACGTAGCGCTTGTACCACGCCAAGGGATTTCGTAAAAACGCCATTAGGGACGAATGGCTCCAGTGTTTGATGGGGTATGCTTTCGGTCTGACTCTACGCTTCACTTACTTAGTATACGCGGGACCGTCTTGCTTTTCTAATTGCTTTTTCGAGATTTTTTCAAAAGAAAATACCCACACAAAACAGCCGCAGCCAGGGCTAATCCTGCACCCCCAGCGTCGACCATATTTGTATTTTTCTCTTGAACACCCTCGGCTATCCCCAGACTACTGAAAAAGGCGACGCTACCAGTGAAGCCAAAGATAAGCCGGGGTATCGTTTCATTTTTCTGCCTTGGCTTTCTAGGGCTGTCTGGTTGGGAGCGTTCTCGCCAGGGATTAAAATCTTCTCGCCACATAGGAACGATATAATACACTAGAAGTGGTATATCGGCCAATCTCTTATTCGCGCGAATTAGAGAATGGTCTTTTCCTTTATACCTAATACTTTACCCGCTCTGTATCCTACCATTCGCTCCAATGAGAGAATGATCTTTCCCTTCATACTCGATACTTTAATACTAGATACTAGATACTAGATTTTGATTATTTCCTCCCACGGTAAGCCTTCACGGCCAAAGTGGCCATAGGCCGCGGTCTCACGGAACATAGGCTTGCGAAGATCCAAGCGTTCAATCATTGCCTTTGGTCTGAAATCAAAGTTTTTCTTAACCAGATCCGCCATGCTCTTCCCTTCTTCGTTTATTGCTTCAATCATCAAGGGCTCCGCGCGTCCGATGGCATAGGAAACCGAGACAATACATTCTTTCGCGTAGCCGTTTGCAACAAGATTCTTCGCCACAAAGCGGCACATATACGCCGCCGAGCGGTCCACTTTCGTTGTGTCTTTGCCTGAAAATGCACCGCCCCCGTTTGGCGCTAAGCCGCCATAGGTGTCCACCATTATCTTGCGCCCCGTGAGCCCGGTATCACCATCAAAGCCGCCTATAACAAACTTGCCGGTCGGATTCACCAGTATTTCAACTCCGGACAAATCACCAATAACCGGCCCTATGAGGTGCTTCACCAAACCTGCTTTGATCTCTTCTTGAGACACTTCTGCTTTGTGTTGAGTAGAAACCAGAACCGCGCTTACCTTGCCTTCAAGCATGGAAATCTGCGATTTTCCGTCGGGCATTAAAAACGGCAGAGTTCCGTTTCGCCTCAAACGCTCCAGCCCTCGCGTGAGCTCGTGCACTTTTACCAATGCCCATGGCAGATATTCTTTGGTTTCATTCGTGGCGTAGCCGTACATGATGCCCTGATCCCCCGCGCCTCCCGTGTCCACGCCTTGGCTGATGTCAGGCGATTGCTCTGCAACGTTTACGATGACCTTGAGTTCGTCTGTATACCCGATGTCCTTATAAACCTTTCTGCCGATAGCTTCATAATTCGGACGGGCGGTCGAGGTAATTTCGCCTCCGATAACGAGCAAGTGGTGGCCGCCGAATGTCTCCACCGCAACGCGCGATGTAGAATCTTCGGTGAGACATGCGTCAAGAATAGTGTCCGAAATCTGGTCGCACACTTTGTCGGGGTGTCCCGAGGTAACGCTCTCTACGGTATACGTGTGGTCTGTCTTAAAAAACATATTGGGTTAGTATGAAGTATTTAGTATTAAGTATCGAGGGTAATAAAGATAAAAAAGAAAACGCTTTCAGGGAAAGCGCGTGGTTAATTGCATCTTTCCCCGCGCCGGAGTTCCCGACGGGGCTGGAGGGAGCACCCTTCGACTCGGAAGCCTCGCTCAGGGCAAGCTTGCCATGAGGCCCGGTCGAATGGTTGCTGAACGGATCGTCAAGCCAGTACTTGCCGTATCCTGCGAAGCTTTATGCGAAGCAGGACACATCCCCGTTCTCTTGATAACTCACTATTTGATTGTCAAGTTATTAGTATAGCGCGACAACCAACAATTGTCATTGAGCATTCTTGTAAATGTCGGAGGATACTGAATAATATTGGAAGAGACGGCTCTATAGAACACTTTTGGGACGATGTTCCACCTTGGTGGTTTGACAAACCCGCATTTTTTTATTTTTTCGTTTTTTTGCGGGATATCCACCGATTTTTTCTATTGCATTGCTTAGGTAGAATGAGAAAATGTACGTACGTTAACGATTTTTCCTCTACGTACGTAGAATGGCTGATGCGGTCGATCGTCAGAAAAATCGGATAAAAATAACGCAATCAATTTATGATTCGTTATCGCAGTGCGATTACTGGCCGCTTCGTGCCTACTTGGGTAAACTACCGTTTTCCCAATACCACGATACGAGACGTAATGGCAGGAAAAAGGCCACGTTAATTAATAACGTAGCCCTATAAAGTGAAAAGGTCGGGTCTGCAACTCGACCTTTTCCATTTTTAGAATAGCATGCCAACCGCTAGGTATAAGAATCTAAAAAATTAAAAGTGGATAGCTCCTTAAAGGCCTTAATTTAAAGGCTATTTAAAACCTTGGCTCTGAATTTTCTCAAATCCTGACTTATCAAGTAAGCCCTTAACAGTAATCGGAATTATCTCTAATTCACCCTCTTTATCTAGTCGTTTGATTTCTTTCATTGCATCCTCTGTAAAATCAAAAGAAATAAAGTACCCTTTGCGTCGTTTATCTCGTTGCATAGCAGTTTCAAATGCATCTATATCAGGCCGACCTGCTTTGTCCTTTTGCTTCACTTGTATCGGGTAATATGTATCAACATCACCAAAAAGTCCTTTGTCATCAGTTTTTACTTTCTCGCGTTCAATCGGATACAGCTTGCCATCAATGCCGTAGTCACCAACTTTGGCGCGGTTTGGTATTCCACCCAATGCAATGACCGCCCAGTTCTCAAACTCAAACGGCGGTATTTCTCGCAACTGCGCTTCATTCCGAAGCATATTTATAAGTTCAAAGTCCTTGCCTTCGGTAAGTCGGAACTCATCCCATAAGCGTTGCGTCATGACACGGCAGGCAGTCGGAGAAATATCAATGCCAATCCATTTACGTCCATGCTTTTGTGCCGCAACAAGGGCAGTGCCACAACCACAAAACGCGTCGAGAACCACATCTCCTTTTTTGCTATCAATATCTAAAATTCGTTCGAGAAGTTTCAGAGGTTTTTGAGTTGGGTATCCTCTCTTTTCTTTTTGAATGGCCGTCCCAAGTTGGGTAATATCTGCCCAAACATCACTAAGTTTTTTCTTCTTAAAAAGTTTCCCATTTCTCTCCTCAATATAGTATTTAAGATACTGCGTTCCCTTTGAGGTATGATAGATTCTCCCTTCTGCCTCTAATCTCTTAATACTTTCTTGACTATAATCGCCAAGACCTTGGATACGAAAATAACCCTTCTCATCCTTTTTTAAAGTACTGTAATCATATCCAATCTCATGTTCATACCATAGTTTATTTGGCTTCAATAATTTAATATTCTTTGCGTATCTAAAAATAATTTGATGCTTAGATGCAAGCTTTACAGGACTTGGGGATTGGGTTCCTTCATAATTCCAAATAATTTCATTAACAAAATTATTGAAATTAAAAATCTGGTCAAGCATTATTTTCACATAGTGACTCGCGTGCCAGTCGCAGTGATAGTAGAAACTTCCGGTTTTTTTGAGAACGCGATACATCTCAACGACACGCGGACGCATGTAAGCGATATATGCTTCCGCATCGCCGAACCTATCCTCAAACGCTCGCTTTTCCTGCGTATCACCCCAAAAAATCTCATAGCTTCGATTGCTATTAAAAGGCGGGTCAATGTAAATCAGGTCCACCGATTCGTCAGGAACTTCCTTTAGCATGTCCAGATTATCCCCGCAGTAGATAGCGCTCGTTTTGAGCTGATATTTACCCATCCATACAAGGTAGCAGTAGAGCGGGATTTAACATAATGACAATGCACATAGTTAGGTTTCGTCCCAGCCCCATATTTGCGAGGCAAATGAGTGACTTCCGATGTCACTCGTTACTCCCATATATGGGAGTGGCGCTATCTGCTACATCATAGTGCTAGGTTTTCCGCGTCAAGTCGGCGTGAGTCTGCGCCGCTCGTACTCTTAGTACGAGCGGAGGCGCTTTGCCCCAGCCCTATATTTGCGAGGACATTTAACGGTAAGGCGCTTCGCCCGATAAGAATGCTGATTTATATAGGTCGTTGTGGTACACTTCCCAGGTATGAATACTCCCAAAAGAGGATTGTTTCGCTGGATGATCTTTAGAGAGAATGACTCCTGGATTGGAGTGGCATTGGAGTTTAATATCGTGGTTACTGGAACTGACCCGAGAGTGGTAGAGGTTGAATTACACGAAGCAGTTTTTGGTTACCTAGAATCGACGAAAAAAATAAGGGGGTTCCGCTCTGGACAGGTTAATGCCTTACTAAACCAACGACCTGAAACTGAATATGAAGAGAAGTGGCATTCTGCTCAAAAATCCATGCAAAAAAAGTCTACTCAAACTCCGCTATCGCCAGATATATACAAGGTAGGAATTTCAAATCTTGTAATGGCATAGGGTCATGCCTCGCGGCAAATCGAATTGGACTTTTAGAGATGTAGAGAGCTTTCTGCGTGATCATGGATTCTCTCTTCATCACGTGCGTGGTAGTCACCATTACTTTCGGGGTTTTTATCAAGACCAGCTTCGTATGACGCACGTTCAGTATCATGGGAGTGATTCAATTCACCCCAAAACTCTTGGTTCTATCATCGTACAATCGGGAATCCCCGAAAAAGAATGGTTGGGGTAAGGATTATCTCCGCGTTCCTTCCGCGTCGAGTCGGCGTGAGTCTGCGCCGCTCGTACTAAGAGTACGAGCGGAGGCGCTTTGCCCCAGCCCTATATTTGCGAAGACGGATGTGGGACATCGGATGTCCTACATATATCAGCGTTTTGCCGGCGTGTGTCCCGCGTACATCCGCGAGGCGAAGGAGCTTAATAGCTCCGAAGCCTTTTAGCCTTTCCGTGGGTGCGGATTTTCTCTAGGGCTTTGGCTTCAATTTGGCGGATGCGTTCGCGGGTAACGCCGAACTCTTGTCCTACTTCTTCAAGCGTATGGTAAATACCATCTTCAAGCCCGTGGCGCATGGCAAGAATTTTTCGCTCTTTGGGGGTCAGGTCGTTTAGAATCTCATGAAGCTGTTCAACTAGAATCCGGTGAGCTGTCTCTTGGTCTGGCATCGGCAAGGACGTGTCCGCAACAAAATCACCGCGGGCAGATGCGTCATCATCATCAGACGAGCTTATGGGCGCCTCCAATGAAAGCGTTTCCTGGTTTATCTGCTCAATTTGGTAGACCTTCTCCACGTCTACTCCCATTTCGGAGGCTATTTCCTCGGGCATCGGATCACGCCCCAAATCCTGCTCCAGCCGGCGAACTATCTGCTTGTACTTTGCGATAGTCTCCACCATGTGGACAGGAATACGGATAGTGCGAGACTGGTCCGCCAAAGCGCGCGTGATTGCTTGGCGTATCCACCACGTGGCATACGTTGAAAACTTATATCCTTTGGTATAGTCAAACTTATCAACGGCCTTGAAAAGCCCGAGATTCCCCTCTTGTATCAAATCCAATAGCGACAAATCCGACGAGCGCGAGGCGTACTTTTT
>DATDST010000012.1:0-5696 GCA_036517815.1 Minisyncoccota bacterium
ACGATAACCAGCGCGGCAAAAATGATAGCCTTTTTCACAATCCTATTATAAACGATAAATTAGGGTGCGCCTGTACGACTTAGATTAGTCCTTGTGCTTCTCGATATCAAGCAAGAGGTACATATCGCCCTCGATGGCAAACAAAATAGAAGCGAACGTTATCGGTTACGCGTGCCTGCCAAATGCCGCGCTCCTCGTCGTATTTCTTGGCGCGGAGCGAAGGATGGCGAATGTCCGCCAAAAGAAATCGAAGCTGTTTCTCAAACGCTTTTTGAATTAGCGGTGTGAACTTTTTGAGTGTACGCCTAAACTGCGGAGGACGAAGCTTTGTTGTTGAGCATCAGGGCAAGGTACGAGAATCCTTGATCAATCACGCTAAAACTCCGGTCCTTTTTATATTCAATGATAACGAACGCCTTATTTTCTGGGTCGTGGCAGAGCGTGTCTATACGAAGGTTATTATGGGCAAACTCGGTTGAAACAAACTGGAGGTTAAAAATCTCTTGGAGATTCGCTTCCGTAAGCTGTTGAATCGCACGCTCTATCGGAGCAGATTTTTCAGAAACGGAACTCAGTTTATTTTTCTGTCGTGCAAATAACGCCATAGTACTTCATTGGTTGATTTGGTACTTGCCGGATTTGACGAGTTTAATACTGTTGTAATCTTTCGGATCAGTGAACTCAAAAATATCTAGTGCTTTCAAGTCGTTATGTTTGTAAACCTCAATTATTTTCTCATTGTTCCAAACGTTTAATACTTTGCCGTCCCATTCTAATAAATCAAACGGTACGCAAGTAGTCCTAAAGTAGGAGTAAATGTTGTCATATTGGGATTGAAGAGTCTTGTAACCCATAAGCTTATGCGAGTCGATAATATCCACGCGACACGAAGCTAAGATAACCCCTATCACGCAAAACTTGTAATTGCTGACGGATTTTGTCTTTAACGTGTTGGTTGTCAGGATGAAGCACTCCCAACTCTTTTTCAAACACATATACATCTTCAAGAATAAACTCGCGTTTCCCGAGTTTTTCTATACATCGCATAATATCGAGCAGCCACCCTTTTGCTGATATTTCTTTTTCTTCCCGTAAAAACAGTGTCTTCTGCCATTCCGCAAGTACTTTTTCTCTCGGCTCGACCACTCTATTTTTGATGTAAAATATCTTGCCGGCTTGGGGAATGCTTTTGAGCAAAATGTTGCAACCTATCCACCCCGCACGACGTGCCGTTGGTGCAAGGGGTACTCGCTTTTCGATGATTTCGGGAATAAAAAAATGTTTTGGTATAACGAAAAAGTTTAGAACAGCCAGATTTTGCAAGCTGTAGTTCAGAAAGAAAAAATTTGGATTGTTGCTTGCTTGTAGACGTTCAATCATTGTGCGATATGCGCCGTCAACGATTTTTATACCAATAGAATTTTGTTTGCTTTTTAATTCATAATCTTCTCGACAATTCGAGCAGAGAAAATCTGCAACTGGCTGATTGTTTGGATATTTATCGATATCCAAGTGTCCGCAATTTGGGCAATAAACTGAATTATCTACCCAATGCTCGGTTAAAATGCGAGCTTTCTGGGAAGGACTTTTGTAATTTATTGCGAGATTTTCATCAAGATTTAATTGCATAATCCTTTGCTCACGTCCCAAATTCCTTTATTGACGCTGACCATGCGCCCAGCATGAACGGTAAAGCCGCCGTTTGAGAGGTTATAGGGAGGATCAGCAAAAATCATGTCGATCGAATTTTCTGGAAGATTATTTAGAAGTTCGATCGAGTCCCCGTTATAGAGAACGAAATCGCCTTTCTGAAAATAGGGTCGCACGGCGACCGAGGAGAGAATTTTTGGTCGAGAGGCAATTTCCATTGCCCTTATTCTAACACTTAGATTCTGAGGAAAAAACAACCCTCGCCCTGCCGCCCATTCCTTTTCAAATCCCTTCGTACCGAAGCAGTACACCTTGTGGCTCTTTTGTTTCGCAGGGCTCACAAAACAGCTCTCAAGGTCTTGCAAAGCTCCATGTATTCGCTTCTCACCCCGCCAAACCCTCCTCCGTCCGAGACTTCGGACGGGCAAGAAAGAAAGCATGAGAGCGGCAGGGCTCGGGCGACCGCGCCGCGTCCGCCGAAGCCATGCGGAGGCGGAAGTCGCGAGCGGTGAGCGCCGAGTCGACGCCTCGTCGTACTGTCGAGTGCAAGCGAGGCGCGAGGACTAGGGGTTGGTAAAATAGGTTCGAGCGTGGTTGTATAAACTCACTTTGTGCGGACACAAATAAATTTCCAGTGGGAAATTCACTTGTGATCCCCGACTCGGTATTTTTGCCTTGGCTAAAAGCCAAACAAAAATATACCTGCGCCCGCGCACTTAGCAGAAAACCTGCCGTATGGCAGGTATTCTACTAAGTGCGCCGGGGTTGGACTCGGTCACGAGTCACTAAGTATTTTACTTCGTACACTCGTAAAATACTAAGTGCTCTCGACCCCGGCTCGGCCTGCGCTCGCTCAGGCTCGCGGCTTCGCGGCCTCCGCCTTTCGAGTCCAACCCGGACAGCTACAAACAAAATCACCACGCGTTGCACGCGTGGTTCATTTGTTTTGTGCGCCGGGTTGGACTCGAACCAACGATGCCCAATGGGCCGCGGATTTACAGTCCGCTGGAATAGCCGCTATCCGACCGGCGCATGATTCGCAAACGCGCGAAATCGACGCTGATGCTTCGGGTTTGCTGGCTGAATATCATGAAAGAATCTCACAACATCCGGCAGTCTTGTGACATATACCCGATACACACTTATTGCCGATGTCTTATATCCTAATAGCTCTAGCATGCGATGTAAAGACCGCAAAAGCGGCAATGAACGATTCGTAAAAGACAATTGTATACCGAATCGAAGTTTGTAGATGGAGCCATCGGTATCAAAAAAGCCGCGTAAAAATGCGGTCATATATTCCGGCTTTTCAAAAATCCATCGAGGAACATCTACTTGCGCGGCAACTTTATTTTGTACCATTCCTTCTTGTTTGAACCACCGTGTCAGTAACGTAGATCCGAGATACACGGTTTTGTATCCCAGAACAGATATACTGATTTTGGGAACTCCACCAAACAAACCGTGCATAAGTGCTCGTACATAACGGGCATACGCAAGCTCTTTAGTTCCCAGCGTAACAATTACTTGGAAGTGCGACACATGCCCATCCCCCATGAGCAAACCGAAAAACTCTGCAAGTGTAACGGACCGAGACGGGATGCGGATATCACTTCGCTGATTATTGAATCTTTTCTTAAGATTACGATGCGTTGGAATGTTGAGCCGCACCAGTCGATCAAAGACTCCAGAATCGGAAAGTTTATAGATATTTGCGATTTCAGAAATCGTTTTGTTTTCGGCGAGATACAATCTTTCCAGATCTATTTTATACTTTTCTTTCTCATCCCTTGTCCACGCCCGCGCCATTATGTAAGTATAGCATATTTTTATATTGACCACTCCAGTATAAACAGAGAAAACCCATAAATTTGTTACGCAGCTTTTGAACCGGCAAGCGCTTCCATCTTCTGGCGATGCGGCTTTGTGGCACGCGCGTTTTTCTTTACATCAAACACAAATTCCCCATTCATAATTCCCACGCTCACCTCCCCTCCTTCCATGACTCCGCGTGAGACCATGAATGATGCAACGGGAGTCAATATCTTGGTCTGGATAAGGCGCTTCAAGGGCCTCGCGCCGTACTGCGGGTTATATCCTTCCTTAGCGAGGTACTCATACACCTCCGGTTTTATTTCAAGCGTGATGTCTTTGGAGGTCAAGCGTGCCGTGACCTGCGCAACCTGCATGTCCACAATCTTCCTGAGGGCTTCCGGCGAGAGAATGTTGAAAAGTATGATTTCATCAAGACGGTTCAGGAATTCCGGCCGGAAGAAATCTTTCAAGCGGTCAGTCACTTTCTCCTTCGCCACTTCATACTGGCTTGCCATATCGCCGGCTCGCGTAGAGAAACCGAAAGAACCCATTTTGTCTATGAACTCCGCGCCGATGTTTGACGTCAAAACCACGATAGTGTTCTTGAAATTCACCTTGCGCCCTTTGGCATCCGTCAGATGGCCGTTATCCAAGACCTGGAGAAGCACATTGAAAACTTCCGGATGCGCTTTTTCTATCTCATCAAAAAGCACAACCGCGTACGGCCGGTGGCGTATTTTCTCGGTCAGCGCTCCCCCTTCCTCGTGCCCTACATACCCGGGAGGAGAGCCAATCATCTTGGAGACGGAATGCTTCTCCATGAATTCCGACATGTCCACGCGGATAATCGCGCCTTCGTCGTCAAACATAAATTTCGCCAAGGCCTTTGAGAGTTCCGTCTTGCCGACGCCGGTGGGGCCCAAGAACAGAAACGACCCGATAGGCCGGTTTGGATCCGCGATGCCTACGCGTGAGCGCTTTACCGCATCCGACACAACGCGCACCGCTTCGTCCTGCCCCACGACGGCTGATTTGAGTTCGTCCTCCATACGCGCCAATTTTTGCGCCTCTTCTTCAAGCATGCGCGAGACAGGCACGCCGGTCCAACGTGAGACAACCTGCGCAATGTCCACGTCGGTTACTTCTTCTTTCAAGATGCGCCGAGAGCGCTGGAAGCGCTTCAGTTTCGCATGCTCCGCTTCAAGCTGTTTTTCCAATTGCGGAACCTTGCCGTAACGGATTTCTGCCGCGCGAGACAAATCCGCCCGCGCTTCCGCCGACTCCGCCTCCGAGCGCAACTGCTCCAATTCCTTTTTGAGCTTTCCGATGGCGCTCAGCACCTCTTTCTCGTTCTTCCATTTCACTTCCAAATCCGCTGTCGTCTCCCTGACCTCGGCAATTTCTTTCTCCACCTCCTTCATGCGCTTCTTGATATTCTTGCCCGCCTGCGTCTGACTCCCGCCTGCGCTAACGTTTTGGCGGGCAGGTCGGGGTAGGTCGCCGTCCGCCGCATCGTCTTTCCTCAGGGCCTCGAGTTCTATCTCCAAACGCCGTATCTTCCGGTCGGTTTCCTCAAGCTGGGGCGGCTTGTTCTCAAGCGCAATCTTCAGAGCAGACCCCGCCTCGTCTATCAGGTCAACTGCCTTGTCCGGCAGAAACCTATCCGTAATGTAGCGGCTGGAGAGTTCTACCGCGGCCACGATAGCATCGTCCGTGATGCGCACGCCGTGGTAAACCTCATACTTTTCCCGAAGTCCCCGCAAAATCGCAACCGCGTCCTCGGGCGCAGGTTCCGAAACAAAAACCGGCTGGAAACGCCGCGTCAAAGCCGGGTCGCGCTCGATGTGCTGTTGGTATTCCTTCAAAGTAGTTGCGCCTATCATGCGCAAATCCCCCTTTGCAAGCGCCGGCTTCAGCATGTTTGACGCGTCCATCGCGCCTTCCGCCGCACCCGCGCCCACGAGCGTGTGAATCTCATCAATAAACAAAACGACCTTCCCCTCTGATTTCTCTATCTCTTTCATGATGGCCTTCAGGCGCTCTTCAAACTCGCCGCGGTATTTGGTGCCTGCAATTAAAAGCCCCAAGTCTAGCGCCAGAAGTTCCTTGTTTTTCAGGGATTCGGGCACATCGTTAATCGCCATCTTCTGGGCCAAGCCTTCCGCGATCGCGGTTTTTCCGACGCCGGCTTCGCCGATGAGGATTGGATTGTTTTTCGTGCGGCGCGAGAG
>DATDST010000013.1:0-12989 GCA_036517815.1 Minisyncoccota bacterium
CACACAGGTAAAAAATGCAATTTTAACAACAGGCGATAGTGCGGCATCTTTATCTGGTAAAACAGTTTCTGGAAAAAGAATAAATGCTTTTAATGCACTAGACAGTGTTATTCCGCCTATTATTTCGACAGTTCAAGCCGCGACTACAACGGCTACATCATCCATAATTACTTGGACCACAAATGAATTATCGACGAGTAAAGTTAAATATTCAACCACTACTCCCGTTGCCTCAACCATTGTCTCCGACAACTCTCTAGTGACAGACCACGCGCTGGTATTAACCAATCTTACGGCAAGTACCACTTACTACTTTTATGTGGAATCTGTTGATGCATTGGGTAATATTGCTACGAGCATAGAACAATCTTTTGAGACACTTTTAGCTCCCGACACTACAGCTCCGGTCATTATCTTGCTTGGTGTTGATCCAGTGGATATTACCGTCGGTGATTCTTACATCGATGCCGGAGCAACCGCCCTAGATGATATTGATGGAGACATTTCAGCTAACATTGCTGTGGTTAATCCGGTCGCCACAAGCACAGTTGGCACCTACATTATTACTTACAACGTTTCTGATGCGGCTAGCAATGCGGCAATAGAGATAACTAGAACGGTTAATGTAAATACCGCTCCGATCGTATTAAGCAGTATTGCAATCACAACTCCTGCAGACAAACTTACTTATACCGTAGGTGAAACACTGGATCTCGCAGGATTAGTGGTTACCGGAACATACAGCGATAGCTCTAGGCAAGTTGAAACCATTATATCTGGCAATGTGTCCGGCTTTGATAGCTCATCGCCTGTCACTGGTCAAGTTTTGACTATCACGGTTGGAGGGAAAACGACGACCTATACAATCGATGTGGTTGTTCCGCTTAGTTCAGCTAAAACAATTACTACTTTCAACTTTACAACGCCGGTGGCGATCGGTGTTATCGATGAAATCACTCACGCTATCGCAGTAACTGTTCCATTCGGGGCTGATGTCACTGCTCTCGTTCCAACTATTGTGTTGTCTGTCGGAGCATCCGTTAGCCCCAATACTGGGGTAGCCCAAAATTTTACAAACCCAGTGACATATACTGTCACTGCTGAAAACGGCTCAACACAGGCGTATATAGTCACGGTGATTGTTACTGCACAATCAGATTTTACCGCTCTTAATGCCGCAATCGCTTCAGCCGAAGGCATTGATGCGGCTGCCGTTGAAGGAACGGCTCCGGGTCAATATCCGGCCGGTTCTAAAACAATACTGGAAGCTGCAATCCTCGATGCCGAAAATGTCAGCCCTTCAGCCGATCAATCAATTGTGGATGCCGCGGTTGTCACGCTTAACGATGCTATCGCCACTTTCCAGGCGACCGTGATCGGACCATCAGATACTTCTGCACTTTCAACGGCGATTGATTCAGCGCAGGCATTGCATGACGGATCCACTGAAGGCACCGCACCGGGAGAATACGCAGTCGGTTCAAAAGCAACCCTTCAGTCTGCAATTGATGCCGCTTCGCTCATTACTTCATCCGATGATCAGACAGTTGTTAACGGAGCTTTAGTTACTTTGAACAATGCGGTCGCAGTATTCCAAGCTAGTGTGACAGGTGATTCGGATGTTACTGCTTTGAACGCCGCAATCGCTTCAGCGCAAGCTATCGATTTGTCCGCTGTTGCAGGAACTGCACCCGGTCAATATCCTGCTTCTGCCAAGACGACCCTTGAGGATGCCATAACTTCAGCCCAGACGGTGAACGCTTCAGCCGATCAATCAGTCGTTGATGCCGCGGTTGTCACGCTTAACGATGCTATCGCCACTTTCCAGGCGACCGTGATCGGACCATCAGATACTTCTGCACTTTCAACGGCGATTGATTCAGCGCAGGCATTGCATGACGCTACTGTCGAAGGAACTGTTCCGGGTCAACAGGTAATCGGTTCAAAAGTTATCTACCAAACAGCGATAGACAACGCATCGCTTTTAACTACATCTGATGATCAGGCAGACGTTGATGCCGCTGTTACTACCCTTGCATCAGCTACCACTGTATTCAATGCGAGCATAGTTGGGGCATCCGATCAGACCGCGCTTACTGCTACTATCGCGGCGGCACAGGGCGTAGTTGCCGGTGCCACGGTGGGCACGGCTCCAGGAAATTACTCTCAAGCTTCCGTTGACACATTGAACGCGGCCATCGCTACTGCGCAAAGTGTTGACAGTACTATGGCGCAGTCTGTCGTCGATGCCGCGGTTGTCACGCTCAACGATGCCGTCTCCGCCTTCCATGCAAGCGTTGTGCCTACGCCAGACACAACCCCCCCTGTCATCACACTCATCGGCAACGCGACCACGAGTGTTGCTCTCGGCAATATATTTATCGATCCGGGGGCAACGTCAACTGATGACGTCGACGGTCTCATCTCGGTTATTGTGGGCGGTGATACAGTTGACACGAGTATTGCTGATACATATACCCTCACCTATGACGCTGTTGATGCCGCGGGCAACCATGCGACGCAGAAAACTCGCGATGTGGTTGTTTCTGGCACGACTCTTGGTGTTACGACAACCACTAATGGTGATGGCACGGAAAACGGTGTATTGACGAATGCCGCAACACTAGCCACGAGCACGCCGAACGGGGATGTGACTATCGCCATGCCCGCTAATCTCACCGTAACAGGCCCGTCAGGTTGGGACGGTACGGTTAATTTACCGACGACAATTACAACCACCGTTGCGCCTGTGGCTGATTCCGGTAACACCGCCAGCACCGTCGGCTCAATCGAGATAGGCTTCGGTAATACTCTGCTTACATTCGATAAAGGGGTTCGCATATTGCTAGCGGGTCAGAGCGGAAATTTGGTTGGCTACTCTCACGGTGCGGGTACTTTCACCACGATATCGAGTATCTGTAGCGCTGACAGTCAAGTCGTTGGCGATGCGCTTGTCGCCGGAGGCGATTGCAAGATCAATGTCGCTGGTGACCTCGTTGTCTGGACGAAGCACTTCAGCACATTCACGACCTACACGCAGACAGCTATTCCCGCTCCGCCAGCTCCATCAGGAGGTGGCGGAGGTGGCGGAGGAGGTGGCGGTGGGGCAGTGCTCGGAGCCACAATTAAGAAAGGCGATGCGACCGGAGACAGCAAGGTAGATATTCTAGACTTCAACGCGCTTCTTGTTCAATGGAGCAAAACAGGGATCAATCTAACGGCGGACTTCGACAAGAACGGAGTGGTCGACATCCTGGACTTTAACCAACTGCTTATTAACTGGGGTAAATAATTATGAAAAAGATATACGCACTAATTATCGGTCTTGTTCTCAGTGCACCACTGGGAGTGTCTGCGGCGTCATTCGTGATCACACCGTCAACCGGTACGTATGCCGCCGGGAGTATAATCACAGTATCCATCTCAGTTAATCCTGAAAGTTCTACGGTCTATACGGCCATGCTCGATGTCCGTTTCCCGGTTGGTGTCTTTGAGGTTATTTCATTTAAGATGAACGATGTTCTGCTTCCCATAACGCAAAGTGGATATGATACTGTCGACAACTCTAACGGCATCCTGACGAAAACAGGAGGCTATACGGGCGGCCTAAGCTCGACTGCGCTGTTCGGGACGCTCATGCTACGGGCAAAAAGCGCAGGAGCAGGCACTCTTGCCGTAGTCGATAGCTCCAAACTTCTCGACTCGAATAATGTTGACTTGCAAAGTGGGACACAATCGGTTTCTTTTATTATCGCGGCAAAAACCCCATCCGTGCAGACTACCAATACAATAATCCCTGCGACTTCAACATCTACAAAAAAAGGAACCACCACTGTTGTTTCCACTACGACTTCTGGCGGAGACACACTCACGTCAACGAGCACCGAAGCCCCGAATGAATCTGGTCAGTTAGCGGCTGTTGGAGCAGTAGGCACTGGCTCCTCAATCCCTCTGTGGGTGTGGTTCATGCTTCTCGCTGTCGTCATCGTAGGTGCTGGCTGGTGGGGCTACAGAAGGTTCTCTCGTACGAAATAAGATGGGAACTTGCCAGTCGGCTCGGACGCTTATGCGACTGCTTTGCAGAACCCTCTTATCAAGACAAGGCATTCGTGTTCCGCGTCCGCAAAATTGAGGTTTCTAAAGGTAAGCCAAAAAAGCGCGGCAGAAAATACTAATTGGGAGTTGTTGCTCTCGCGGTTGGCATGCGATGCCTCTGATGTTTACTCACCACGAGGGCTCGTGTTGCAGAGTGCGCGACTGTTCATGGGTTCTGCTGGAAGTGGGTTCGCGCAAAGGTTAGAATTAGTCCACCACATGCAAGAATTCACATTTCGCGAACTTACCGAGGGGGAGTTATTTGACCCCAACACTCTCTCTCAAGGTACGCCGTTCACGCAAGCGGCTTTCTACGGGGACTGGCAAAGACATCTCGGAAAGCGAGTGCGGAGGTTTACCGCATCCACGGAAGGGAAAGTCATGGCGTATTTCCAGATTATCAAGTATCCGCTTCTATCCGGAAAAAGTTATCTGTATGCCCCGTACGGGCCTGTCGTTAAAAATCCGTCGGATGAAATATTCCGCACTCTGAAGGCGGAGCTCGCTCGCATTGCACAGGAAGAGAACGCGGTTTTCGTGCGTCTTGATTTTACGCCGCACGTTCCGACTGAAACCCTTTCAAAGTTTTTTACCACCGCGCCGCCCTTTACCTACCACTCATCCTATTTCCAACCGCGCACCGAGTGGTTTCTGCCACTTCAAAAATCGGAATATGACTTGTTGTCTGATATGCATAAACATACCCGCTACTCCATACGGCTTGCCGGAGAAAGGGGCGTTACTGTTGAGATTGTTACGAAAGATTTTAAAACGTACTTTGACTCCTTTTACGCTTTGATGGTGGAGACGGCCAAGCGGAACGGTTTTAATCTCCATCCGAAGAAATATTACGAAGGTATCTTTGAGAGTCTTGACGGGATTGCCGCGTATCTTTCAGTGGCGCGGTTTGAAGATACCATTCTCGCGGTTAATCTTATTATCGTCTATGGCGGGGTCGCTTCTCATATCTTTGGCGGCTCAAGTAGCGATGAGCGGCACAGGATGCCAGCGTACCTCGCACAGTGGGATTCCATCCGTCATGCGAAGTTGCTTGGATGCACCGACTATAACTTCGGCGGCATCTCTACCGACAGTGGCGTCTATAAAGGGTGGGAGGGCTTGACCTCATTCAAAAAGAAATTCGGCGGACGCAAAGTGGTGCACTCGGATTTCTTTGACCTCGTCACGCGCCCACTCTGGTATCACTTGTACAACATACGAAAACGCTTAAAGAGCGCTGGACTCTAAAGAGTCCGAGCATTTTCAGTTCTTCCCAGTGATATGATATATCATATCACTGGTTTCTTCTTCTACTTTTACGAGAGCATCTCTGTTTTCTGCTTTTGTTTGTCCAGCTTCTCAAGTCTAAGGATTTTGAAACCGAGGTAGACGACTGCGGCCAAGATGACGAAGTTGATGGCGCTGGAGATGAAATTGCCCCATGCGATAGTTGCTCCGGCTATGGTGAGTGTCGCCGCCTTGAGGCCCCCAGCCGAGCCGAGCGCAAGCCCGATAAAGGGGTTTATGATGTCGGCCATGAACGATTTAACCAAATCCGACGTCGCAGTGCCCAAGATAAAGCCGGTCGCGAATCCTACGACTCCCTGCTCGCGGATGAAATTAAGAAAGTTTTTCATGAGGTGTATTGTAACTCGTCTTCTGGAAAACGTCGGTCTTTCTGTTACCATATGGCCATGGAAGGTCTGCATGTATCACTTTCGGCGTATCACATAGGGACTCTCTGGGGTCTGCCTATCACCTCGACTCTCCTCACCAGCTGGACGGTGGTAGCGCTTCTCCTCATCTCGGCTGTTCTTATCGGCCGTTCCCTGAAGCTGGTGCCTGGAAAGGGGCAGGTGGCGGTTGAAATGGTGCTTACTGGCGCGTTTGACTATGTGGCGGAAACTCTTGAGAACAAGGAACTCGCAAAGAAATATTTTCCGCTCATCATGACCATGTTTCTTTTCATCGTGGCGGGAAATTTGATAGGCCTTCTGCCATTCGTGGGGCCTGTGGGTATTCACAACGCGACGGGGGAGCACGGAGGCTTGACGCCGCTTCTCTACCCAATGAACACGGATTTGAATATTCCCTTGGCGCTCGCCATCGTCGCCTTCATCGCGATTGAATTTGCAGGCATCACCGCCCTTGGTGTTTTCAAGTATGCGGGCAAGTTTCTCAATTTTCATTCATTTGTTGGTTTCTGGGTCGGCCTCATTGAACTCATTTCCGAGCTTGCGCGCTTGATAACGTTCTCTTTCCGGCTCTTCGGCAATATCTTTGCCGGCAAGGTTCTGCTTCTTCTGGCGCTTTCATTCATCCCGTATCTTCTGCCCGTGCCGCTTCTGGTATACGAGGTGTTCGTCGGCGTGATACAGGCGATTATCTTTGCCCTCTTGACGCTCTTCTTTATCAAGATTGCCGTTACCCCAGTCGGAGAGCACTAACGTGTTCCCAACGGGGCAGGCCGAACCGCATTAAATGAAAGTATGGAGAATAGTAGGATAGAGTATAATAGAGGCATACATTAGGTGTCTTGCATCAGGTATTGAGTGAAATTTCCCTTGATACTTGATACTTAATACTTAATACTTTTTTAGATATGGACATAGAAGCGGCAAAAGTGATAGGTATGGCGCTTGTGGTGGGTCTCGGCGTCATGGGGCCGGGAATAGGCATCGGGCTTATCGGCGGCAGAGCGATGGACGCTATCGGCCGTAATCCGGACGTTGCCGGAAAAATCATCTCAAACATGATTTTGGCAATCGTCTTTACGGAAGCCTTGGCGATCTTTGCCTTGGTAGTTGGCTTCATCATCAAATATACCTAAATCAATCTCATGGCCTCATCTGCTTCGTTGCGGGTCCCCGCTCGTCTCTCCGCCGTACCTGTCAGTACGTCTCCGAGACTCGCGTTCCCGCGCCTCGCATCTAAAGCCATGATATCGATTTAGACAGAGAAGAACCATGGAATCTTTGCTATCAGTTTTCGGCGTTGATTGGAAACTCTTGATCGTGCAGGGGGTCAACTTTCTCGTGCTTTTGGGCGGGCTTTCGTATCTTTTGTACCGGCCGGTCATGAAGATGCTGGGCGAGAGGGCAGCGAAGATTGAAAAGGGAGTAAAAGACGCCGAAGCCGCGGAGCAGGCGGCGAAGGAAACCGAAAGCGCGCGCGCGGCCATCCTCACCGACGCGAATAAGAATGCGGAGAGCATCCTTGCCAGATCCGAAACGGAGGCGAAGAAGGAACGGGGAGAGATAGTGAAAGCGGCCGAGGTGCGCTCCGATGTTCTTCTTGCTGAAGCGCGGGCGCAGGCACTGGAGCTGGAGCGGCAAGCTCTTTTGAAGAGCGAGAAAGAGATTGCCAAGATTGCGGTCTTGGCCGCAGAGAAAATCCTGGAGAAACAAGCATAATCATGGCACTGGCCGATACATACGCGAGAGTGATACGGGATACAAAGCGGGAAGACCGTTCGGCGGATTTTCTTGCGTCTCTTCTCGGATTCATGAAAGCGAAAGGGCACATGTCGCTTCTGCCTTCGGTCGTTCGTATCCTTGAGCGCGAGCCGAAGAGAGAGGGTGTGTCGGTAACGGTGGCGCGGGAAAAAGATGCCAAGAGGTTTGCGCGATCCATAGAGGATTCACTCAAACTCCTCGGCACCGAGGAGGAGCCCGCAGTTTCCATTGATCCGCGCATCGTGGGCGGCTATGCCGTTCGTGCCGGTTCGCGGGTGCTCGACAGGAGTTTCAGAAGCGCCCTTGTTACACTGTATCGGAGAGCGACTCGCCATGGATAGCCTATACCGTTAATGGTATAACCTCATTACATTACGATTACAGTACGTATGGACTCAACAATCATTGAACGTTTGAAGAAAGAGATTGAATCGTTTTCGGGCGATACCAAACCCGCGGAAGTAGGCGTGGTCAGGAAAGTCGGCGACGGGATTGTTGAGATTGAAGGATTGGATGACGCCATGATGGCGGAGATGCTTTTGTTTGACGAAGCGAGTACGTCGTCCGTGAAAGATGCCATTGCCAAAGACAATGAACTCTTTGGCGTGGTGTTGAACCTTGAGGAGGACACGGTGAAGGCCATCATTCTCGGAGATGCCGCGCGTATCCGGGAAGGCATGCAAGTTATGCGCACGAAACAACTTCTTTCAATTCCTGTGGGCGACGCAGTCGTCGGCCGCATCGTAAACGCGCTCGGAGAACCTATAGACGGCAGGGGTCCTATCAAGTCGGACAAACGAAGCCCTATAGAGCGCGAGGCGTACGGCGTCATAGACAGATCTCCCGTCTCTGTGCCGCTCCACACCGGCATCAAAGCAATTGACGTTCTCTTTCCAATAGGCCGCGGCCAAAGAGAGCTCATTATCGGCGACAGAGCGACAGGAAAGACAACGGTTGCCATTGACGCGATTTTAAATCAGAAATCAGAACCGAAAGAGTCGCGTCCGATTTGCATTTATGTCGCTATTGGTCAGAAGGAGTCAAAAACCGCGCGCATCGCAGGACTTTTGGCCGACAAAGGCGCGATGGAATATTCCATTATCGTCTCGGCGCCGGCGTCCGCGCCGGCGGCGTTCCAGTTCTTGGCGCCCTACGCGGGCGTGACCTTGGGCGAATATTTCATGGACAAAGGAAAAGATGTGCTCATCATCTACGACGATCTTTCAAAACAAGCGGTCGCGTACCGCCAGCTCTCACTTCTGCTTCGCCGTCCGCCGGGCAGGGAAGCGTATCCGGGCGACATCTTCTATCTTCACTCCCGTTTGCTTGAACGTGCGGCAAAGCTCTCCAAAGAAAAAGGAGGCGGCTCCATAACCGCGCTTCCCATCATTGAAACGCAGGAAGGCGACATTTCGGCGTATATCCCGACCAACGTCATCTCGATTACCGACGGACAGATGTTTTTGGAAGCCGACCTTTTCAACAAAGGCACCCGCCCTGCCATCAATGTCGGCATTTCGGTCTCTCGCGTGGGAAGCGCCGCGCAGACGAAGGCGATGAAAAAAGTCGCCGGCCGCATCAAGCTTGACCTTGCGCAATTCCGGGAATTGGAGGCCTTCATGCAGTTCTCGCAAGACCTCGACCCCGAAACCAAAAAGCGCATAGACTCCGGCCGTCGGTTGACTGCAATATTAAATCAAGACAAAAACGCCCCTATTCCTTTTGAGCGGCAGGTCGTGGTGATTTATGCCGCGACAAACGGATTCTTTGACGGGTTCACGCCGGAAAAAATGGGAGAAGTGGAAGAAAAATTCCTTTCATACTTAGATAGGGAAGCGGCCGGAGTTTTGACCGCCATCCGTACGGAGAAAGCGATTTCCGAAGACACGGAAAAGAAACTAAAAGAAGCCGCGAGTATGTTTGTTTCATCGTTCTCAATAAATTGAAAAGAACATGGATAGCAATCAAGAAAGAGGTCATCTGATTATTACTCGGTGGAAACCGCCGAGAACGGCTACAGGTGAAAACGACAAAGGAGGTGAAAAAGAGTCGCTTTCAAAACCTCTACCGCTAGTGTTTGAGCGTGGGTTTGAACGACTTTTCATTCCGGAAACTAAACTCTAAACCCTCTTCGCTAATCCCTAGTTCATATGGCTCTCCGCGACATCAAATCAAAAATAAAGTCTGTTGATAGAACGCGTAAAGTGACGCGGGCGATGGAGATGGTTTCGGCCGTGAAGATGCGGAAGTCCCAAATCCGTGCCATATCCGGCCGACCCTACGCGGTCTCCGCTCTTTCCATCCTTGAGCGTTTGGGCGCTTCTCTCTCGGCAATGAAACATCCTTTTACTCGCGTATCTCCTGTGTCCACTGCCGCTCTCATAGTCATAACGAGCGACAAGGGCCTGTGCGGCGTATTGAATTCTGCAGTACTCAAAGAAGCGACGCGGAGAGTAGCGGCACTTTCTCTTCCGACTGATGCCATATCGGTGTATGCGTTCGGCAGAAAAGGCGCGGAATTTTTTGAACGGCGCGGGTATCGCATTGTTGAGAAATTCGAGAACGTGTCGGACGAGATTTCTCTTTCAGATTTAGCACGAGTGACGAAGGAAATTACCGAAGCGTTCTCAAAGAAAGAATATGACCGTGTAGACATCATCTACACCAATTTCCGCTCTACTTTTGAGCAGAGCGCGATATCCGGCACGGTATTGCCGCTTTCTTTGCATGATATAGAGAAAATAGTCGCGGGCATCATCCCCGAAAAAGGGAAGTTCTCTCCAAATGTGGGACTTACGATGTCCCACAAGGTGCCCGCTTCGTACACCGTGGAACCTTCTCCCGAGGAGGTGTTGGCGTTCGTCTTGCCGCGCTTGGTTTCAACGCTTTTCTATCACGCGCTTCTGGAATCAAAAGCGTCTGAACACTCCGCGCGCATGGTTGCGATGAAAAACGCCTCCGATAAATCCCGCGACCGCTCTAAACTCTTGACGCGCAAGTACAACAAGGCGCGCCAAGCGATAATTACCCGCGAAGTGTCGGAAATCGTGGGCGGAATAGAGGCGATGGCAGTTAATTAGTTTACAGTGTAAAATCAAAAAACATGGAATCAGTCATGCTTGAATCATTGAAACTACCCAGGACACCTCTTAAAAAAAAAGGAGAAGCATGTAGCATATTTTGTAGATTGTGTGGCAGAAGTAAAACTCGAGGAAATGATTTACAACTTAAGCAAACAGCTCTTGGTGGGGGCTTTCCTAATATTGAAACGGTTTGCAATGTTTGTGTGTTTAAATTGGCGATTCCTGTTGCTGTTTCTATGTCAACAACACCCGGAGGCGACACAGAGATAAGTTCATTTTATTTAACCGCTAAAGCTCTCGCCAGTGTTCGCCGTTCAGATGGTACAAGAGCTGAAACTTACTAAATTTATGCACGGAACAATTACACAAATCATATGAGTGAATCCGGTCATACGCAGAAAGGAATACACGAGGTCAATCGCGGACAGGCGATTGCCGCTCAAAAGGCGTGGTTTGATGCGGTGGCAGGTGATATTTTTCGGATCGAATTTACCGAGCCTGCAAATCTGGGTCCCGATGACCGCAGGAAAATACAACAACATAAAGACCGTTTACTTTCCTTTGCGCCGGAATTAATGGATGAACGCTTCGCAAAGGAGGTTAAAGGCCTTATTTCCAAATGCAATGAAATTCTGGATGCGCCCCTCAAAAGAATGATTTGAGCATAGTTCCTTGATAACTAGTTATTATTTGTCATAATTCCTTATATGAAAGGTTCCATCACGCAAATCATAGGGCCGGTCGTGGACGTTCGTTTTGAAGGGGAGCTTCCTTCGATAAAAAATGCTTTGGTGCTTGAAGTTAGCCCCTCGACTTCCCTCGACTCCCTTCGACAAAGCTCAGGACAAGCCGCTCGGGATAAATCGCTTGGGGCGAAAACCACTAGGAAAGTGGTTTTCGAGGTTGCCCAGCACTTGGGGGTCAATCGCGTACGCGCTATCGCCATGTCGGATACAAACGGCCTCACGCGCGGTATGGAAGTCAAAGATACCGGCTCTTCCATTTCTGTGCCGGTAGGTGAGGCGTCGTTGGGGCGACTTTTCAATGTGCTTGGCGACCCGATAGACGGCAAGGCGGACGTGGGGAAAGACACGCCTCGCTCGTCCATTCACCGCGACGCGCCGCCGTTTACGGAGCAAAAAACAAAAGCTGAAGTTTTTGAAACCGGCCTCAAAGCGATAGACCTTCTGTGCCCGTTCATCAAGGGAGGCAAGGTGGGACTCTTTGGCGGCGCAGGCGTTGGTAAGACAGTCTTAATGCAGGAATTGATACATAACGTGGCAATGGAGCACGGCGGATATTCCGTATTTGCCGGCGTGGGAGAACGTGTGCGCGAAGGCAACGACCTCTTGCATGAAATGACAGAAACCGGCGTTATTAAAAAACTTGCCATGGTCTTCGGCCAAATGAACGAAGTGCCGGGTGCTCGCGCTCGCGTTGCGCTCTCGGGCCTCACCATGGCGGAATATTTTAGAGACGAGATGGGCAAAGACGTTCTGTTTTTCATGGACAATGTATTTCGCTTTGTGCAGGCGGGTTCTGAAGTCTCGGCCCTCCTTGGCCGCGTGCCCTCCGCCGTTGGCTATCAGCCGACCTTGGCGGAAGAGATGGGCCAGCTTCAGGAGCGCATTACCTCAACCACCAAAGGCTCTATTACATCAGTTCAAGCTATTTACGTGCCGGCGGACGACTTGACGGACCCCGCGCCTGCCACCACCTTCTCTCACTTGGATTCAACTATCGTTCTTTCTCGCCAATTGGCCTCTCTCGGCATCTATCCAGCCATAGACCCCTTGGAGTCCGGCTCAAGCGCCCTTGACCCAGACATCGTGGGAGAAGACCATTACAATGTTGCGCGCGCGGTGAAGCAAATTCTTCAGCGATATAAGGACTTGCAGGACATCATCGCGATTCTTGGCATTGAAGAGTTGTCGGAGGAGGACAAGCGCACTGTCTATCGCGCGCGGAAAATTCAGAAATTCCTTTCCCAGCCAACCCACGTCGCGGAAGTGTTTACCGGCATGAAAGGGGAATACGTACGGCTTGAAGACACGGTGCGCGCTTTCAAAGAGATTGTGGATGGCAAGTATGATGAGAAGCGAGAGGAAGAGTTTTATATGAAGGGGGGTATAGAACAGGTCAAGTGATATACCAATATACGAATGCATGCGAATGTTACGAATAAACATCCTACCTTCCATTCGTATCATTCGTCATAATTCGTAAGTAAAACTTTCTCCCTGCACTCGCTCGAATAAATCAAATGAAACATTTTCTTTATTACTCGCTCGCTTGGTAGTAAAATATTCGTATCATGCAAGTTACCATTTCCAAAGTTCACGAGAACCTTTTTTCC
>DATDST010000014.1:0-12335 GCA_036517815.1 Minisyncoccota bacterium
CCCAGTTCCATATATGGAACTGGGGGCGGGGAGGCGTTTTATGAAAAATCGAAATTGGCGCAGGCAGGTGTTTTGTTTGCGGGGCCGTTTGCAAATTTTGTGCTCGCCTTTCTTTTTTCAACTGCAACCTTCGTCATCGGTACGTCAGTAGTGATAGACGAGGGGAATCAAGCAACCGCGGCAAATCCGCGCGTACTCGTGACCGAAGTGCTTCTAGGAAGTCCGGCGGAAAAGGCAGGTCTCACGGTGGGCGACGAGGTTGTTTCTCTGACGAGAGACAATCTTACGACTGCAGTTCATGCTCCTGAAGATGTTACAGAGACCATTTCGGCGTTCGACGGCCCGCTTACCGTTTCTGTGATGCATCGCGGGGAATTAGTGTCTTTCGTCGTCACTCCCACACTCGGTATCATACCGAATGAGCCCGAGCGCAAAGCAGTGGGTGTCGCTACGTCCTTAGTAGGTACTGTTTCGCTTCCCATTCATAAAGCTATTGCATCGGGTTTCACCGAGACGATTGAAAAGCTCATGTTGGTCGCAGAGGGTCTTTTCTTTCTTATTGCCTCAGTGTTTACGTTGTCTGCGGATTTGTCGGGTATCGCGGGGCCTGTTGGCATCGCGTCATTAACTGGTGAAGTCGCGGCATTCGGTATCGGCTCTTTATTATCATTCGCGGCGCTTATTTCCCTCAATCTCTTCATCATCAACCTTCTCCCGTTTCCGGCTCTCGACGGCGGCCGCTTGGCGTTTCTCGCCATAGAAACGGTGTTCAGACGAAAAATTCCCTCCAGATTTTCAAACGCTCTGAACACGCTCGGTTTTGTGCTTCTTATTGCGCTTATGGTTGCGGTCACCGCGCACGACATTTCCCGCCTTGTGGGATAGCCGTCGAACTCCCCTGTACGAGGGTGACCCTCGTACAGGGGAGTCGTCGGATGGTGGCAAGGCAATGAACAAATGCTTGACAAAATTAAGGAATAGGAGTACACTTTTTTAGTTGAATAAAAGCGTTCGAGTTGGGTACCCCGCCCAACAAGCTGCCCGAAAAACGGGACGGAGTAGGAAACCGTAAAAAATTCCTAAGGGAATTTTTGCTCTCAGCGTTCGCTCAGAAAAGAAAATAAGTTTTCTTTTCCCTCGCTCACTCGATAGTAAAAACCCGAAGAACAAAAGAGGGTGGTACCGCGAAACAGGTCGCCCCTCAAGAGGATTTTCCTCTTGAGGGGCGTTTTTATTTTGGTGGTATTGTACGAGAAGCAAAAACCATGAATCTACAAAAAATAAAACAAGCGGCGCTCCGTCTTTCACAGACGACTGAAGCAAAGCGGAACCTTTTTCTAAAGAACCTGTCAAGGGCGCTTTTTCGCAATCGGAAAAAAATCATTGCGGCTAACGTGAAGGATAGAGCGCGTGCAAAAACCGCGAACCTTCCGACCGCCTTCATTGAACGGCTTGTCTTGGATGAAAAGGGAGTACAACATCTAACGGCGAAATTGAAAAGTCTTGTAAGGCTGAAAAGCGGATTAGGAGAAGTCATTGAGAAGACGAAGCAAAAAAACGGTTTGGTCTTGAAGAAGATTCGCACCCCGCTCGGCGTTCTTGCAGTCATCTATGAAGCACGGCCGGAAGTTACGATTGATGTTGCGGCACTCTGCATCAAGTCCGGTAATGCGGCGATACTCAAGGGTGGCTCGGAGGCGCTTAGTACGAACAAAGCTCTCTACGAATGTATCCGTATCGCACTACGGGAATCCAATCTGCCGGTGGACGCTTTGTATTTTATCGCAACCGGCAATCGGAAGGTAACCGATGCGCTTTTGAAGCGGCACGACGTGATTGATTTGGTTATCGCCCGCGGCGGGTACGGCATGGTGCGGGGGGTTATGGAAAAATCGAACATTCCTGTCTTGGCGCATGCCGCGGGCGGGGCGCGCATCTATGTAGACAAGAGCGCAGACTTGGAAATGGCGGAAAAAATTATTGTAAATGCAAAAATAACCAAGCCGGCGGCGTGCAATTCGGTTGACACTATCCTCGTGCATCGGGCGATTGCCCGGACATTCGTGCCGAAGATCACGAATGCTCTGCACAGAAAGGACGTTGCAATCGTGAACGGGCAGTGGGACACCGAATTTCTTGCTCTCAAGGTCGGCATACAGGTTGTGAAAGACAGCAATGAAGCGATTGCTTTTATAAACCAACACACCAAAAAGCACACTGAAGGAATTATTGCTACAGACACGCGCGTGATTCGTGATTTCGTAAACGGCATTGATGCGGCGGCCTTGTTTGTGAATTGTTCCACCCGCCTCCATGACGGCTACGTCTTTGGTCTCGGGTCGGAAATGGGCATCTCAACGAGTAAGCTCCACGCACGCGGGCCAGTCGGGCTCAAAGAATTAACAACCTATAAATGGGAAATGTATGGTACAGGCAACATTCGCACGTAACACATAGCGCATAACACACAGCATGAAAGAAAAAATAAAAAACATAGCCATCATAGGTGCTGGGCATATTGGTATCGCCTTGGCGGAAGGCCTGTTGGGGCTGAAAGGAATGCGCGCGTCCAATCTAATAGTCGCCAGTCCTTCTGTGGCAAAAAAACAGGAACTGAAGAAACTCGGTCTTACTCTGACTGGAAACAACAAGGAAGCAGTACGGAAGGCCGACATGGTTTTTCTTGCAGTGAAGCCTTCGGTTGTTGAAGAAGTTGTGATGGAAATCAAAGATGCCGCCAAAGACAAAATCATCGTTTCCTTGGCGGCGGGTGTTACTGTCGATCGTTTGCGGAAAGCCGCCGGAGCTTCTGCACAGATAGCTCGCATCATGCCGAACATCCCGATAGCGGTGAACCAAGGGGTTATAGGATTTTTTGGCGGAAATACTTCCGCTTTCGAGAAGGCGAGTCTAAAGAAAATACTTTTCGGTCTCGGACTCGTTATTGAGATTGATACAGAAAGCGACTTTGACGCGCTTACGGTCGTTTCCGGATGCGGGCCGGGTATTGCAGCATATCTGCTGGATAGTCTAGCGAAAAGCGCGCTTGCTCTGGGTATGTCTGGAGAAAAAGCGAGCAAGGTAGTACTGCAAACATTTGCAGGAACCCTCGCGTATCTTAAGAAATCAGGAAAAACACCGGCGGAACTTATAAAGGAAGTCGCTACAAAAGGGGGAGTAACTGAAGCAATTCTCTCTGCACTGGAGGGATCAGGAACAAGGAAAAGTTTTTCCCTCGCACTTCGGGAGGGAAAAACTCGGATCTCACATCTGAAGAAAAGAACATGAATACGCGCATTATCGTAAAGATTGGAACTGGCGTTATTACGGAAAACGGCGGACTGTCTGAATCCGTGGTAGGGAGCATTGTGGATCAGGTGGCGGTGCTCAAAAAGTCCGGGGTTGAAGCAATTATCATCACGTCGGGTGCTGTTGCGACGGGAAGAAAAATCCTCTCTGCGAAAAAAAACGGAGATTCGATTGCCGAAAAACAAGTATATGCCGCCGTGGGACAAGTCGGGCTTATGAGCGTATATGCGAAGCTCTTTGAAAAACACGCGTTACAGTGTGCGCAAATTTTAGTCACCAAAGAGGATTTTAGGGATCGTCAGCACTATGCGAACATGAAACATTGTTTTGAGAATCTTTTGCAAGAGAATATTGTGCCGGTTGTCAACGAGAACGATCCGATTGCAATAACGGAGCTTCTTTTCACGGACAACGACGAATTGGCCGGCCTCATTGCGGCGCAGTTAAATGCGGATGCGGTCATCATGCTCACGTCGGTCGAAGGCGTTTTGGATTCGGACGGAAAGGCCATTTCGGAAATTACCTCAAAAACCGTTTCGGATATGGAAGCGCATATTAAAGAAACGAAATCTGCGTCCGGCCGCGGCGGCATGCGCACGAAATTTGACATCGCAAAGCGCCTCATGGCGCAGGGGATTGCCACCTATATCGTGGACGGCAAACGCGAAAAGGGTATTCTTGCTGTAGTTGAAGGACAATCAGTTGGTACGAAATTTGTTCCTGAAAAGAAACTGTCTGCGGTGAAGCGGCGCCTTGCATACTCCGACGGTCTTTCAACTGGCGCAGTGTACGTGGATACATGCGCAGAGGATATTCTTCGCTCAAAGAAATCGGTAAGCTTGCTTCCGGTCGGCATAACAAAAGTAGAAGGAGCGTTTAAGAAAGGCGATGTGATTGAGATACGCACTGAAAAAGGTACAAAGCTTGGCTTCGGCATTGCCGAGTATGATGCGGGCAAGGCCGCAGAACTAAAAGGAAAGAAAGGCGGGAAAGAATTAATCCACTACGACCATCTGCTCATCGGATGAAATGCGATTCTTATGGAGGACTAAGACAGGTTATCTAATGTAAGACCCATATCTTGATGTCGGACATCAAGATGGAGTATCTAACAATAGGACAAAGAAAAACACGATTATTGGCGGAAGGTTTTATTAGATATACTGTACGGACCTATGAGACAAACCCAGCTTTTCACCAAAACCCGTAAAGAAGCGCCGAAAGACGAGGTGTCGCAGAATGCCCAGCTTCTCATTCGGGCTGGCTACATCCATAAGGAAGTGGCAGGGGTGTATGACCTTTTGCCTTTAGGGCTGCGCGTTATAGACAAAATACGAAACATTATCCGCGAGGAGATGGATACGCTTGGCGGTCAGGAGGTCTCGCTTTCGGCTCTACAAGATCCCGAACTCTGGAAAAAGACTGGTCGTTGGGATGATAAGCAGGTGGATGTGTGGTTCAAGACGGAACTCAAAGGCGGCGGACTATTGGGCCTCGGGTGTACACACGAGGAGCCGATGGCGAACATGATGAAGAATCACGTGAACTCCTACCGCGACCTTCCAAAATATACGTATCAATTTCAGACTAAGTTCAGGAATGAACTCCGCGCCAAGTCAGGCATCATGCGCGGGAGAGAATTTTTAATGAAAGACATGTACTCCTTTAACCGCACCGAGGAGGAGTTGGACAAATTTTATACTGATGCTGGTGTAGCATACGAAAATATATTCCGCAGGGTAGGCATCGGCGACATAACCTATCTAACGTTTGCAACAGGCGGGATGTTTAGTAAATTCAGCCATGAATTCCAAACTGTTTCCACCGCGGGCGAAGATACTATCTATATAGACACGGAGAAGCGCATCGCGGTTAACGAAGAAGTGATGTCGGACGGGATACTGGAGGAGTTGTCTCTTGACCGCGGGAAACTGGTTGAGGCAAAATCCATAGAGGTCGGGAATATTTTCAAATTTGGCACGCGCTACTCGGCGCCTGTGGGCCTCACCTTCAAAGACGAGGACGGGAAAGATAAACCGGTCGTGATGGGGGCGTATGGTATCGGTTTGGGTCGCCTCATGGGGACCATTGTTGAGGTTTTATGCGACGAGAAGGGAATTGTGTGGCCAGAGTCGGTTGCGCCGTTTGCACTACACCTCGTAGAGCTGTCCCAAGGAGATGAAGCCATCAAGGGCGCGGCGGACCAGCTCTATGCGGATCTGCAAAACGCCGGCATCGAAGTTTTGTACGACGACCGCGATGTCCGTGCGGGAGAGAAATTTGCCGATTCCGATTTGCTCGGCATTCCGTATCGCGTCATCATAGGTAAGAATACTATTGAATCTGAAATTGAAATAGTCCGTCGCAAAGACGGCGGAAAGAAACTGGTTCCCCGCGCAGCTCTTTTTTCAGAAACACATGGCTTTTAGAATCCCACAAAGGATTGCCGAGCGGTTTTCAAAAGAAATTGGCATTGATCTTGGCACGGTAAACACGCTCGTGTATCTGAAGGGAAAGGGAATTGTGATAACCGAACCGTCTGTAGTCGCAGTGAATCAAAAAACGGGACAAGTGGTTGCAGTGGGAACGGCTGCCCGCGACATGATCGGTAGAACGCCGACCCATATCACTGCGGTGAGGCCGTTGGTTGAAGGTGTCATCTCGGACTTTGAAGTGACGGAAGAGATGCTCTCATACTTGATTGATAAAGCGCAGGGAGAGCGGATGGCCTTGGGTCCACGCGTCGTCGTGGGGGTTCCTTCCGGCATTACGAATGTGGAAATCCGCGCCGTGCGCGATGCCGCCAGAAACGCGGGCGCGCGCGAAGTATTTATTATTGAAGAGCCGATGGCGGCGGCTTTGGGCGCGCGCCTGCCGGTCAATGATCCTGTCGGTACGATGCTGATTGACGTTGGCGGCGGCACGACTGACATAGCACTTATGTCTTTGGGCGGTATTGTGCGTTCCAAGAATATCCGCACGGCTGGCGATGCTTTGAATCAGGACATTTCAAGTTACATTAGAAACGAATTCAAAATTCTGATTGGCGAGCGGACCGCAGAAGAAGTCAAAATTGCGGTAGGATCCGCGATAAAACTTTCCACGCCGCTTCAGACTACGATTCGTGGCAGGGATTTAGTAACGGGACTTCCGCGTGAGATCGTGATAACCGATGCCGATGTACGCGAAGCCATACTCTTCTCAATTTCAATTGTCATCGAAGCGGTGAAAGAAGTCATTGAAACAGCGCCGCCCGAGATAGTCGCGGACGTGATGCGGCTTGGCATATATCTTACCGGGGGCGGGGCGCTTCTGCGCGGGTTGCCCGAGCTTTTGGCGCAGGAGCTCAAAGTTCCGATCCATGTGGTTGACGATCCGCTAACGACGGTCGTGCGCGGGACGGGGGTCGTCCTCGAGGACGTTTCTAAATATCGCTCTATACTGGTTGAAGATGATGACACTCTTGCGGGATCCTAAACACAGCGGAACACCAGCCCTTTGGATAGCGGGGTTCCTTTTTTTCTGTCTTTTTCTCGGATTTTTTCTTTATGGCGGATCGTTTGTGCGCGGCGCTTTCGCTACTCTCATAGCGGGTGCTCCGAGTCTTGAGCACGCCTCGCTCTCGCGCTCGGCCCTTAGCTCCCGCCTCGCCGATGCCGAGCGCGAACTTACGCGCACGAGGTATCAAGCGCTTCTGTATGTGCTGGTTGCGGAGGAGAACAAGAAATTACGGGAGGCCACGGGCGCCTCAGAGGCGCCCGCGGGCATCGTCGGGCGTGTTCTCTCGCGCCCGCCCAGAACCCATTACGATACGCTTCTGCTTGATGTGGGGGTAGAGCAGGGCGTCTCCGTTCACGACCTCGTTATCTTTGAAGGAGTCGCTCTCGGAACGATAGTAACCGTGGACAGTCGGACGTCGGTGGTCTCTCTTTTTTCAACACCCGGATCGGAAACCGATGTCATTATTGGCACGCCCCGTGCGGTTGCGGTGGCGCGGGGCCTCGGGGGCGGGGCATATGAAGTTTCCGTGCCGCAAGGCATCACGATTGCGCCGACGGATATCGTACGCGTATCCGCGACCGAATCGCTCGTGCTCGGCATCGTGAGCGATGTTTCGCTCGTGCCGGCCGACGTGCTCCAGACCGTTCGTTTCAGGACTCCGTTGGCGCTTGCGGATTTGGATTTCGTGCGCATCATTTCATCCACGCCCTCGGAGAAAGCCGAGCTCGCCTTATGACTCGCACGCTACCCGTTCTCGTCCCGTTTTTTTTCGCGAGCGTTCTTGTTGGCCCGTGGTGGGTTTCCATTGGAGTAGGGATTCTTATCGCGTCGCTCTCTCAGAGGTATATCCCTTTGATTTTTGGAGGAATGCTCATGGATATGCTCTTCGGAGCCCCTATTCCTGCGTTTTTTGATTTCAGTTTTCTCTATACAGCGATGTTCACGTTGATCGCAATATGCGCGTTCTATTTTCGGGATAGAATTCTTGAATAGAGTATGCGTATTCTCGGACCATTCATCGCACGGAAAAGGCGCTACCAGCCGGTTGAGCCGGATGAGATTCTCATCGATGCGGCCAATCTGCCGCAGTTTGATACCGCGCGCTTGGAGGGAAGGATTGAACGGCCTATCGCGTCGAAAACCTATCGGAATTTTCTCGCGCTTGTAGGACTTATTGGCCTTGTTGCCTCGGGCCAGCTCTTGAATCTGCAAGTGTTCCGCTTTGACGCATTTTCCGCGAGAGCCGAAGAAAACCGGCTCGCGCATACCACGATTATCAGCGAACGAGGACTTTTGTTGGACAGAAATGGTTTCGTCTTGACCCAGAATGCGCCCTCTTTGGAGGCGGGCCTTGCGACGCGTGCATATACTTTAGGGGAGTCTGCCGCTCATGTCGTCGGCTATGTGTCATATCCGAAGCGCGACCAAAACGGTTTTTGGTATCAGGATCAGGCGGAAGGGATAGCGGGTCTTGAGCAGATTTTTGACAAGAAACTCGCGGGTACGAACGGTATCACCATCGCCGAAACCGATGCGGCAGGTCATGAGGTTTCCGGTTCTATCGTGCGTGAACCGGACTCCGGAGAAGATATCCGAACCTCGCTCGACGCTGGTGTTCAGAAGGCTCTCTTTGAGGCAATCCGGCGGAATGCCGAAAAATATGGCTGGCGCGGCGGAGCGGGAGTCATCATGGACATCAAAACGGGAGAGATTATCGCCCTGTCCAGTTATCCGTCGTTCGATCCGGAAATCGTTTCTTCTGGAGAATCGCACGATGCGATAGCGTTACTTCTCTCGGACCCGCGTTCTCCGTTTTTGGATCGCGCAATCGCCGGTCTGTATGCGACGGGTTCCGTCGTGAAGCCCTTTATCGCGGTCGCGGCGCTTCAGGAGAAGATCATTACTCCGGAAAAAAAGATTCTCTCCACTGGCTCCATATCGGTGCCGAACCCATACTATCCGGACAAACCCTCGATATTCAAAGACTGGAAAGCGCACGGCTGGGTTGATATGCGAGAGGCGCTGTCCGTCTCTTCCGACGTCTATTTTTATGAGATCGGTGGTGGGTTCGAAAATCAGAAGGGTCTCGGGATTTCGACCATAGAGCGGTATCTTCGGCTTTTCGGGTTTGCAGCTCCTTCCGGCATTCCGCTTCTCGGAGAGGAAACAGGCGTGATACCGAACCCGGAATGGAAGGCCACGAATTTTGACGGTGAGCAGTGGTATCTGGGCGATACCTACCACACCTCCATAGGGCAGTACGGATTCCAAGCGACGCTGATGCAGCTGGTTCGCGCCGTCGCGGCGGTTGCGAATGACGGGATATTGGTAACGCCGGTTATGGAAGCAGGCGAGCGCGGGGCGCAGACGCCACTTCCTTTGGAAGCGCCGAATCTACAGATCATCCGCGAAGGCATGCGCCTTGGGGTAACTACGGGAACCGTTCTGCCTCTTTCAATGTCGGAAGTGGCGGTCGGAGCAAAAACCGGCACGGCGCAAGTGGGAGTCCGTAACGAATACATCAACTCGCTCGTTGAGGGTTTTTTCCCGTTTGACAATCCACGCTATGCGTTCGCTCTTGTCTTGGAGCGCGCAAAAACGGGAACTCCCCAAAACTCCGCTGCGGTTGCCATGAGAGAAACTCTGGAGTGGATCGCGGCAAACCGGCCGGAGATGGTGCAATAAGATTCGCCGATATATGCAGATAAAAAAGACCGCAGATAGTCGCAGATTCGGAGAAGTTTTTCTGCGTTAATCTGCGTTCTGTCTGTGTATATCGGCGAGGCCATTGACGGAACGTCAATGGCCTATACAATGATGCGAAATGGCAGGACGCCAAACAAAAGATTCGTCGGAAGAAAATCTTCTCACACAGGAGAAGTTCGACGAACTCAAAGCAGAGCTTGAAGAATTGATCACGAAGACCCGCAAGGAGATAGCGGAGAGCTTAGAATACGCTCGCTCTCTCGGCGATCTTTCGGAAAACGCTGAATATCAGGCCGCGCGCGAACTCCAAGCCGCAACGGAAGAGCGCATCCGCAGATTGGAACACGTCGTCAAATCCGCAACCATCATCTCCGACGGCAAGAAGAAGGGGATTGTGAGTTTCGGCTCGCAGGTAGTCATCCGGAAAAAGGCTGACAAAGCCGAACATGCCTACATTATTGTCGGTAGCGAGGAAGCGAATATGCATGAATCAAAAATCTCACACCTCTCTCCCTTGGGGGAAGCGATGATGGGGAAGAAGAAAGGCGATACGTTTACGTTTACTACGCCAACAGGAAGGCAGGAATACACGATTGTGGAAATTGCATGAACGAAGGAGTAGGTTTTTTACGTTATAGTAAACGTAACATATGGGAGAAAAAATTCTGGGGACAACGTAATCTATTAGAAAATCGCGGCCTCATAGCATTTTTTGGCATTCAAAATTCTCAGATTGTCGTACGGCAAAGAGTAGAGGATGGCAACATTCAAGAGGAATGCGGAGCGGTTACTTTTACGGAAGACGGATCTGAGTCCATCGTAGACGGAATATGGGCCTCACTTAAAAAACCGTTTTTATTTTACCGAAGGAAGTTTTTGATTCACTTCCAGAATCTCTGCCGCCGCGTTCTCGCACAGTAAAAAGAAAGAACACAAGGTAGCAAGAATAACTTCTTGCTATTATGAGGTAATGAACTCTAGCATACGGTTTGATTTCGGTACTGTTCCGGCAGGGGTGCACTGGGCGGACGCTCTTGCGGATGCGGTCATAGCGCAGAAGCCCGATGAAACTCTCTATACCTGTGCCGCCGGCATAAGCCCCTCGGGGCCTGTTCATTTCGGTAATTTTCGCGACATTATAACAGCGCACGCGGTTGCGGAAGCCTTGAAAAAGAAAGGCAAGAAGGCTCGTCTTCTCTTTTCATGGGATAACTTTGACCGTCTGCGGAAAGTGCCCGCAGGTGTTCCAGAATCGTTTGCGGGGCACATCGGCAAGCCACTTTCCAAGGTTCCAGACCCAATGGGGGAGCTGGCCTCGTACGCAGAGCGGTTCCAAAAGCCCTTCGTTAAAGCACTGGAGGTCTTAGGCATTGAACTTGAATACCGGAACCAAACGGCGCTCTACGAAGCGGGCACCTACGACGAACAGATATTCTTTGCCCTCGGAAAACGGAAAGAGATAGCGGACATCTTGCTTTCATTCATGACGGAGAAAGGGAAGGGAGAGAAGGGTATTGAGCCAAAGAAATATCGGGAAGAATACTATCCGATTTCCCTCTACTCGCGTTTTACCGGGAAGGACAATACAAAAATACTTTCTTATGACGGCGGGACAAAAGTTACCTATTACTGTGCGGATTCAAAAAATACCGAAGAGGTTGACCTCGCGCAAGAACACATCGCGAAACTCGCATGGAAAATAGACTGGGCGATGCGCTGGAAATTTGAAAACGTTTCCTTCGAGCCGGCCGGCCACGACCACGCATCCCCCGGAGGCAGCTTTGATGTCTCCTCCACTATTGACGAGAAAATTTTCGGGTATGTTCCGCCAATTAATGCCGAATACAAATTTGTCGGCATCCAGGGCGGGGGAGCGAAGATGTCGGGTTCAAAAGGGAACGCTGTCACGCCCTCGGAGCTTTTGGAGATTTACGAGCCCGGACTTTTGAAATGGATGTATCTTCGCCGCTCGCCCGACCAATCCTTCTCCCTTGCCTTTGATTCAGAAATCTATCGCCAGTATGACGAATATGACTTGGAGGTCTCGGCTCCGGCAGGGAAGCATGCAATTCCGTTCCGGCAAGCAGTCGGCTTCGGGCAGATAGTGGGATGGCATGAAGACAAGCTCATGGAATTGCTGAAAGGAATGGAGCTTTCCTATGACGCAGAAAGCATTGCAGAGCGGATTCCGCGCGCGAATGCATGGCTCACGAAATACAACCCCGAGGAGCGCATTGAACTCTTGACACAGAAAAACGAATCCTATGCCGCAGGGCTTTCCGAGGATGCGCGAAAAAGAATTGAAAAACTGCACAGAGCGCTTCCTCCGGACGCGAAAGAGTCCATTGCCGATTTGGAAGCGCTTGTATATGAGATTCCCAAAGAGGGCCTCGCGGGTGACTTGAAGCTGGCCCAGCGGAATTTCTTCAAGGATGCCTATACTCTTTTGATAGGGAGAGACACGGGACCCCGGCTTGGCACCTTCCTGTGGGCTGTTGATAGAAAAAAGATTCTTGACCTTTTAGATATTTAATATATTGTGCTAAACAATGGCAGAAGGAATAAATAAAGACAGACAGATGGGTTGTACACGCTAAGTTAGAAAAAATATCTCCCACTCAATCAGGAGCTCTGGAATTTGTGGAGTGGATTTTAGGGGCTACTATGTCCGAAAGTGAAAAAATCGAGTTAAAGGCAAAAATTGGTGTCTGATTTCAGGATACTATGGCTCTATTAAGAGCTAATCCTTTGAAAAAACTCATGCGTGCCAAAAAAACGGGCGTTGTTGCCCCCATTGCTCGTCACGAAACACGAAGAAA
>DATDST010000015.1:0-5311 GCA_036517815.1 Minisyncoccota bacterium
AAAAGGTTTTCGGCAGGGAACGGATGTGCTCGCGGAGATAATCGCGAATGCGCCGGGAAAGAAGATTATCGGCGGAGGAGACACGCTGTCTTCAATTCAGAATCTCGGCCTTTCCAAAAAATTCACCTTTATTTCAAGCGCGGGCGGCGCGATGCTTGATTTCCTCGCGAATGGCACCTTGCCCGGCATTACCGCGCTTGAAAACGCGGACAAACGCTGAACTTTGTTCACTCTTTTCTTCTATGGACGTCGGATGTCCATATATTTTCTCATTCAAAAGTTACAGCAGAATCGAATTCTTTTCGATTCTCTGCAACCGCAGAGAGATAGCGTACGCACTTGGCTCTGTATTGTGCCGGGCCTTCACTCATCTCGGACGTTGTCACGATCTCGGGAAAATTTTTTGTTCCAATGTAATCTAAGTAACTCGACCAGCGGTATTTTGAAAGATATTCGAGCACCGATTTCGTACTCCAAGTATCTCCTTTTGTATCCTTGTTGTGTATCCTCCAATTCTGCGCTCCCTTGAGATAATCAAGTGGATTAAGGTGGATGTAATGAAGGATGTAGTTGAATTGCGCGTCATGCTCTATCAGAACTTTCTTTGTTTTCCCCTGAAACAACGCTCCACTCCGTTTATATCTTTCATTAAAATATTTTGCGTATCCCATGTTCAATTTTTTTAAAAACTGGCTCAGTCCATTTTCAACCTCTTCAGATATCAAAAGGTGATAGTGATTATCCATAAGGCACCAGCCATGAATCTGAACCAACTTCTTTCGTTCCTCGCCTCTATATGGACGTCCGATGTCCATAGAGCGGGCAAAATGGTAATTCATGTTTCCGACGGGGAGACTGTTGTTCATCGCGAATAAGTCCGCGACAAAACGTTTTCTATCCTGATCGTTCATCACAATCTTCCTTTTATCTACTCCTCGGTTGAGCACATGGTAGAAATCCATATCAACTATCATATCCTATGGACGTCGGATGTCCATATATCCATAGGGACCCACATGGCACCCTGCTGGGGATTGAAGCTCTTGAGAAAATTAGGCATTAGGCTCTAGGCATTAGCTTTTTTTCCCGATTAAATTTGACGGCCGCTATATGTAGTCGAAACTTGTTCAGTAATCAAAAAAGTGAATCTAAAATTTCGGGAGTAATCTCACTCAAACTAGGAATAATTTTATCTGCCTCTGTAAAATTTTGGCTTTCTGTATATTGGTTAGGAATAGCAATAGCTTTCATGCCTGCCTCTTTAGCGGCACGAATATCTTTCTCGGCGTCTCCTACCAAAACGCAAGCACTACATGCATACCCGAGCTTTTCAGCAGCAAATTTAAGTCGGGACGATTTATTTTTAGCTACCCCATATTTCTTCTCATCAAAACCTGCATCAAGTGGTACAACAGCATCAAAAAATCGAGCAATGCCGAAATGATTCAAAAGAGCCATAACATTCGCGAGCGGACTTGATGACTCAAGCCCAAGTGGGCATACTCCTTTAAGCCGCTCTAACAACTCCAGTGTGCCTGGCATAAGGCGCGCAGTGCTTTCAAGAGTGCGGCGGAATATCTCGTCTTTCTCTTCTTTAATTTGCTTTTCTATTTTGAGCAAATCTTCACGGCCAATGTCTTTTAGATAATCGTCAATTTTTTTGCCATGGCGCGACCAATATTCAGTAAACTCGGTAATGGTGAAAGTAACTCTATACTTTTTCAAAACTTCAGTGTATGCGGAAGAATGCGCAATTTCTGTGTCTACGATAGTACCATTCAAATCAAAAACAACCGCAAATTTTTTCATAAACCAAAGATTTTCTAACGATTAACATGCATTCTAATTTTTTCTCCAATACTTTCTTTTTCTCCCTCTTTATATTCTTTTCCTGTCCACGGTTTGTGCGGATCGCCTTCAAAGCGGGGGATGACATGCACGTGGGCATGAAAAACCAGTTGGTGCGCAGGGCGTTCGTTGTTCATGCTTATGTTAATGCCTCCCGCATTCGTTGATTCCTTGATAATGGGCACGAGGCGATGAGTCGTCTTCATCATTGAGAGCCATACGGGCTCTGGAATATCAAAAATATTCCGATAATGCGCTTTTGAGACAATGAGCGTGTGTCCCGGATTAACGGGTTTTATGTCTAGAAATGCGAATGTTTCCTCGTCTTCGTAAATCTTTTCAGATGGCAGTGTGCCTGAAATGATTTTACAAAATACACAGTCTTCCATAGAGCACATGCTACCATTTTCAGATGCCCGATCTCCATCCGCTTGTAAGCCGCATCCTCGAGACGCGCGGCATTGATGCGGGAACATTTCTCAACCCTTCTTATGACGGCAGACACAGTCCGTTCCTTTTGAAAGATATGGATGTCGCGGTTGAGCGTATTCTCAAAGCGATTAGAAACAAAGAACATATTGCCGTCTGGCATGACTATGATTGCGACGGGGTCCCTGGCGGTGCGCTTCTTTCGGATTTTTTCCGCGCGGTTCGGTATCCGGTGCGCATGTACGTGCCGGAACGCGCGGAAGGGTATGGCCTTAACGAAGGAGGCATCCGTCTTCTCCATGACGAAGGCGTTTCTCTTCTGATTTCCGTTGACTGCGGCATCACCGATGTTGAGGAAGTAGCACTTGCGCACGAGCTTGGCATTGATTGTATTGTGACCGATCACCATCTTCCGCAAGAAAAACTTCCTCCCGCCATTGCGGTTATTAATTCTCATCGCGCGGATGACACGTACCCTTTCAAAGAACTCTGCGGCACCGGAGTTGCATTCAAACTGGTTGAGGCGCTTATTGAAAGAGGCGATTTTGAACTCCCCGCTGGATGGGAGAAGTGGCTGTTGGACTTGGTCGCGCTCGCGACTGTCGCCGACATGGTGCCTTTGACCGGTGAAAACCGTACATTCGTGAGATGGGGGCTTGAAGTTCTACATAAAGGAAGGCGACCAGGTTTGAAAGCGCTTTTTGAACAAGATAGAGTTCCAATTGAAACTGCGACCGAAGACGATGTTGCATTCACTATCGCTCCGAAAATAAATGCCGCATCGCGTATGGCAAGTCCGCGTCTTGCGTTTGAACTTTTAACGACGGCATTTCAGGAGCGCGCTCGTACGCTTGCCGTGGAACTTTCAAAACTCAATAAGGAGCGAAAAATAGAAGGCATGCGAGTTGCAAAGGAAGTCAAACACCGACTTGAAGCGATGCCGTTCTTGGGAGAGGTCATCGTTCTCGGGAGCACCGCATGGCGCCCGTCGCTACTGGGGATTGCTGCGACAAATGTCGTTGAAACATACCGTAAACCAGTTTTTCTGTGGGGTAAGGAAGGGGACCTTATCAAAGGTTCTTGCCGCTCAAACGGTTCTGTGAATATGGTTTCTCTGATGACGGAAGCGCGCCATGCGTTTTCTGATTTTGGCGGACACGAATTTTCAGGAGGATTTTCGCTCTCGGAAGAGCAGGTGCATACGCTTCCCACAGCGCTTCAAGAAGCATGTGCAGTCATTCCTTCCCAGGCATACGCTCCGATTGTACGTGAATCTGAAGGGATGCTGACTATAGCCGAGGCAAGCCATGCCGCGTATGAAGAATTGCGAATGCTTGCGCCGTTCGGGCGCGGGAATCCGAAGCCAATTTTTCGTATGCATGCCGTGCATGTGAAAAAATCATTTCGTTTTGGCGCGCACAAAGAACATGCCCGCATGACGCTATCCGATGAGGCAGGCCGGACACTAGATGCTATTGCCTTTTTTGTCTCACGGACGCCATTTCGTGACACGATTGGGCTTGTTTCTTCTGGAGATTCAATTTCCCTCGAAGGTTCATTAGAGCGTTCGCATTTTGGAGGTAAGACGGAACTGCGGTTGCGCATAGAAAATCTCGTAGTACGCTAATGTCATGAATACATTTTCTATATCCGAAGCTTTGAGCTTTGGGTGGACTACTTTTAAGAAGCGTCCATGGTTTTTTATTGGTGTATGTATCGGGCTCACGTTAGTCAGTGTGATTATTAACGGTGCGGTTGGAAAACTTGATAATAGTTTTTTGACAATAGTAGTTTCGCTTGCTCTGAATGCATTTTTTACAATCGCGTACGTAAAACTTGTGCTCGGCGGTTTTTCTTCTCCCGAAGCCCTTACCATAGAGGGTTTATGGGAACCAAAACACTTCCTTAACATGCTTGGCGCAGTTGTTTTAATGACGATTATTATTTTTGTTGGTTTTATTCTCCTCATTATTCCCGGCATCATCGCATCACTCGCGCTTCTGTTTACTACGCTTTTGGTGGTAGATCGCTCGCTCGGTCCGATTGCCGCTCTCAAAGAAAGTTATCGCTTAACCAAGGGACACTGGTGGCATCTTTTCCTTTTTACACTTGCAATGGCTGGCATCAATCTCGTAGGCCTGCTTCTTTTGTTTGTCGGGATTTTGGTTTCTCTGCCGGTATCCATGCTTGCCACGGTATTTGTGTATAAGAAATTGAGTGCCCAATCCTCTCCTGTGCCGCAGCCAAGCATGGCCGCGAGCGCATGAGCGAAGTTACTATCTATACAGACGGTGGCGCGCGCGGCAATCCGGGGCCGGCGGGCGCTGGGGCGGTCGTCTACCGCGGAAAAAAGAAAATCGCGGATGTTTCGGAATTTCTAGGCATACAGACGAATAATTGGGCCGAATACGAAGCGCTCATTCTTGCCTTGGAGGCGGCGCGCGTATCTTTGGGAAGTCCTGTTCGCGAGAAAGTGATGGTCAGCATGGATTCTGAACTCGTGGTACGACAAATGAAAGGGGAGTATCGCGTCAAAAATCCAGAGCTTAAGACGAAATACGCCAAAGTCTTGGCGCTTATCGCGGAATCGTTCCCGCATATCTCTTTTTCACACGTGCCGCGCGAAAAGAACAAAGAAGCAGACGCTTTGGCAAACGATGCAATGGATCGCGGCTCGTACTAAGAGTTTTTAAGTGATATGATATATCATATCACTTATCTCGGGCCGTTTCTTTACAGAAACATCGTTCCGATTATCTGTGTCGTTGCCATTCTCGGCGCGGCCCTCTGGTCTCTCCTCGCGCCCGCTCCAAAAACGCCAGAGCTTGACGCGGCGTTAGGTCGCGCAAAAATAGAAGGCATTGTCATTCGCGATCCGGACAAACGAGAACAAACGGTACGCCTTACTATTTCTCTAGAGAAGTTAAATGGCGCTCTGATGCATCAGAGCGCTCGCATTCTTATCTCGGCCGACAGATTTGCAGACGTTGCGTATGGAGACAGGATTATTGCAAGCGGAATTTTAAAAAGACCG
>DATDST010000016.1:0-2603 GCA_036517815.1 Minisyncoccota bacterium
CGGCAAATCAATAACCGCCTGCCCTTTCTCTGCCTTCGTTTCCTGTAAACAAAGAATGTCTGGTTTGAGCTTCTCAATAAAGGGAACAAAAAGCCCTTTATTATGCACTGCCCGTATACCATTTACATTCCAAGAAATAAGGCGCATCTAAACAGTATCTAGTATTGAGTATAGAGTATCAAGGAAAAACCATTGCATTCTATGGAGGCGGATGTACAGTGCGAGGGTTCATGAATCTCGGGCACGAAACACTAGAAAGAGCCAAAGTGGCCGGAACAGTAGAGCTAGCCGCGCCAGAGCTAGCCGCGCTAAAAAGCCTTACAGAAATGAGTATTGGTATGTGTATATCGGGTTCAGCTCCTAAAAGCGGCGAATGCGTTTGGCAGTTAGATGGCTTTAATAGAAGCTACTGTACAAATTGTGGAAGACTGAAAGATCCTAGAAATGGGGTATGAGGAAAACTAGATTAAGGGTATAATGTTTAGTCTATGAGTGAAAAAGGTGAAAAGAGACTTTTATACGCACCTCTTGAAACCTTAAGCGACAGAGACCGCGAGGAAAGGAGAGTACTTAAAAGAGCAATGGGGATACTGTCAGGTGTAGGACCGGGAATGACCGCAGGAATGATTTTTGATGTTTTATTCCATACCGCCCCACTAGGAACTATTGGGGGGACTGTGGCGGGAGGATACTTGGGGAACAAAATAAGTAGAATAAATAAAAAAATTAGGGCTTGGCAGGATTCTTAATCATTCATTCTCATTTTGTTCTTCTTTTGCCATGAAACGCAATGTCAGTGCTGGTTTTTCCTCTTGAGGTATGTTATAATAGTCATATGGGTGAAGTAATTCAGGCACAAGAGAGATTCCGCAGACGGGAAAACCCGGGCGCTTTGAATGCGTCGGCAAATCTCGCACAAGAAAAGAAGACGAGTTTTAGGAGTGCACTTTTGAACTCTGCACTTTTGAATGTACCAGCTTTGGTACGAGCAAATCGCGGCGAAAAACCCGGTATTTTTACAGTTAATAATGCCATCGCGGATTTGGGTGCAGGAACGCTATGGTATCTGGCTGCTGGGATTCCAGCAGTTGTCACTGGAGCAGCGATTGGGGGTGCTGCCATCATTCGATACAATCAAAAGAAAAAAGCGGCCTAAGAGTGTCTCCGTTTGCCGTGAAAGGCCTTGTGTATTTCTCGTAAATGCTTGTCGGTGACGTGCGTGTAGACTTGCGTTGTTTGAATATTTGCGTGGCCTAAGAGCGCCTGCACGCTTCGCAAGTCTGCGCCGTTTTCCAGTAAATCCGTTGCGAATGAATGGCGCAAGCCATGAGGAGTCACTTTTTTTGTGATGCCGGCTTTGGTTGCATAAAACTTTACAAGAAGTTCTATGGAGCGGGGAGTGAGGCGTCCTCCGGCACTCCCGCCTCTGCCGTAACTTACAAAGAGCGGCTCTTCCATATCTTTCCTTGCCTTGAGGTATGCAAAAAGGGCAGTTTTGGCGGAAGGAGAGAGAAAGACTACTCGCACCTTGTCACCTTTGCCGCGAACTGAAAATTCGTCCCGCGTAAGATCAATATCGGAATTGAGCGCACACAATTCCGATACGCGAAGACCGGTTGAAAATAAAAGTTCCACAATTGCACGGTCTCTAAGCGATTTGAGGTCGCCCCCGGAGGGCGCTTTGAGGAGGCGTTCCAATTCTTGGGATGTAATGAGGTCAAGCGAACGCTCCGCGACCTTCGCGAGCTCTATGCGCTCCGGCGGGAGGGCTTTGACCCCTTTTCTCGCAAGGAATTTGAGAAACGCGCGCAAGGCTATGAGGTAATAATTCTGGGTTTTTCGTTTCATCGTCCCTGCGGTGCCCGTCTGACGGTTCAACCACAGCCGGAACTCGCGGATTTTTTCCTCCGTTATATCTTCCGGTTTCCGTGCTCCGATAAATCCGATACACCGATTAAGATATCGGTCATAATTTTCAATGGTTTTTACGCTCCGCCCGCGGGTTATCTCCAGATACTCCAAAAATTCTCGCTTGAGCTTTTCAATGGGCATACATCCCAGTATACTTCGCAAAATATTTTCATGGACAGCTCGGGCTGAACGTGAAAGTATAGGAATATGGAACCTAGAAAGGCGGAAGTTTCAAAGCAGCCGCGCGGGCTGGAAATGGCCCGCGCTGCCGCGAGCACTATCGCTACAAAACGGCGCGAGGATGCAACTCATGCACTGCAAGAAGTAGGAGTTCAGCCATATGTCATTGCCGGAACCAAAATATGGACAAAGCAACGAGTTCTGGTCCGTACGCTAGATCGTGAGGATATTGAAGGGGAAGTGATTCATGTAGCGAACGATACTCTAGTTGTGGAGCCTACTGGGGAACAATTTGGATTTGCCCGCGAGAAAATTCGAAAACTACATCGAGAAAACACCTGGCATGGACGTTTATTCCGAGCTACATACATATCTGAAGATCAAATAGACTCAATTCAATACAAGCATCGGGCTAGGTAAATCCATTGCAAAATAAGCAGAGCCGTGGTATAGTGCCACCCATGCTTACGAAAACCCAGAAAACACGGACTATAAAGGCGCTTCAGAAACAT
>DATDST010000017.1:0-5332 GCA_036517815.1 Minisyncoccota bacterium
TCGCGGACAAGAAAATGAAAACGAACTAAACGTCGAATCGGTCACTCTAACCGCAAAGGCGTACGGGACTTTCTTGCAAAAGAAGGGTATTAACTTCGCGGTCGTGGGGCACGATAATCGCACAACGAGCGAGGAATTCTACCAAGCGGCCGTTCGCGCTCTTACAGAAACCGGCATCAATGTTATCGGAGTCGGTATGTGCCTGACCCCCATGCTCTACTTTGCCCAATATCATTTCAAAACGGAAGGAGGAGTGATGATAACGGCAAGCCATAATCCCGCCGGCTGGAACGGCCTGAAACTCGCATATGGATTTTCAAACACGCTCGTTGAAGATGAAATTGCCGAGATATATCAGACCGCAACAGAAGAGCGGTTTGTAACGGGAAAAGGAAGTGTGCGGTACGAAAGCATTACCGATGCGTATATTGCGGATTTATTGAAGCGCGCCACTTTGCATCGAAAGTTGAAAGTTTTGATTAACACTGCGAATGCGACCAGCAGTTTCTTTTCCCCGCGATTGTTGCGTGAATTTGGATGCGAAGTCATTGAACATAACACCAATCCGGACCCGACCTATCCCCATTACGTGCCGAATCCCGCCAATAAGGAGATGATGGCAGACACGGGGAAAAGGGTTCGTGAGGAAGGCTGTGATGTCGGCATTGGCATAGATGCCGACGGTGATAGAGTGGGTATGACTGATGAAAAGGGGGCAACCATCTGGCCGGATAGATTGATGATCCTTCTGTCCCGTTTGGTACTTAAAAAAAGTCCCGGCGCTAAGATTATTTTTGACGTGAAAGTAAGCGAAGCCCTGCCCGAGGATATTATTGCGCATGGCGGAGTGCCTATCATGTGGAAGACCGGCCATTCTCACATACGGAAAAAGCTTCGGGAGGAAAAAGCGGCGCTCGCGGGAGAGCAAAGTGGCCACATATTTTTTGTGGACGGTTTTTACGGATTTGACGACGGCAATTTTGCCGCGCTGAAGCTCTTAGAATACCTCTCAAGCGAGAGCAGATCTTTCTCTGAAATCATCAAGGACACTCCGTACTATGTGTCCACCGAAGCCATGCATGCCCATACGCCGGATGAAAAAAAATACGGCATCGTATCCATACTCACGGAAGAATTCAAAAAAGAAGGATATCGTGTCGTTGCTATCAACGGCGCACGGGTCTATTTTAAAAACGGGGGGTGGGGGTTGATACGGGCATCGTCAAATCTTCCGGCGCTTGTGCTTCGTTTTGAAGCGAAGGATGCCGAGAGTCTTAGAGAGATAGAAAAAACTTTCCGCGAAAAGCTTTCCCGATTTCCGGAAGTCGCCACGGAATGGGAATCGGCGTAAGCGTAAGGAAAAGAATCGAGGCGTATTTCTTCGTGTATCCTTCACGCGACACGAATAATTAAAAATCAAGAAAGGCTTTTCGGTTGGAGGATCGTGAGGAGCGATTTTAAGGATAGTGTCGCGACTCCCACCACCGAATCCGCACCGCCATAGTAGATGAAGAGCGTATCGGCGCGGCGGATTACACCACAGGAGAAGATGACATTCGGCATTTGGCCGACTTTTTCATATGTTTCCGTGGGTTCAAAGATGGGATGCACCGTGCGCGCGATGACTACCGTCGGATTTTCCTTGTCCAATAAAACCGCGCCCAAGCGGTACGTTTTTGTTTTTGACACGCCGTGGTATATCAAAAGCCATCCGGCAGGGGTCTCAATGGGTGGACCCGTTATGCCAATTTTCTCACTGTCCCACATGCCGTCCCGGGGTCCCATGACTTCAATACAGCGGTTGATGCGCTTGGTCTTGAAGTTCAAATCCGGAAGAAAATCAGCGCAGATTTGGCTTCCGATGCGATGGAGGAGCATGTATTCGCCACGGATTTTTTTTGGCAAAAAGCACATGTTTTTGTCGTCCACATTTTCCGGCGAGATGAGAATCGGCGGCGTGAAGCGATCGAATTTTAGAGCGGTGAGATCGCGCGCTTTGATGATAGTGAGTGCGATTCTCGTGGAATGCACGCCGTCGTATGCGGTATACGTCAGGTACACGGTCTCCCCAATTTGAGAGAGGCGCGGGTCTTCGCATCCGGAGTTGCCCGTGGGCGACCCTTTCTTCATTTCGAAATCTGCCCTCGGCACATACACGGGTGCGGGCAAGCGTTTTGTTATCGCAAAACCGTTTTTCGTACCGGCATACCCAAAGACCGATGTATTGTCCTCTGACATCGCGCGATAGAAAAGGTGGATAGTACCGCCGATATCTATTGCGCCAGTATTGAATGTTGCACGCGCTTCCCACGGATGAGTAGCTATTGGTGTGATAATCGGATTCTTGGCATAGCGTTTGACGAGGGTGCGCTGTTTCTCCGGAATCATGGCAGAAATCAGGTCTTCCATATTGAGCGATGCCTTTGCAACAACCGTATCCGCCGCCCCGTAATAGATGTCCAGCCGCCCGTTATCATGAAGTAGCGCTCCCGAAGGGAAGACTACGTTTTCTGTCGCGCCGTATCTCTCATAAATCTCTTCGGGAACCATAATGGGGCCTTTTGTCCTCCCTACAATCTCGCGCGGGTTCTTTTTGTCTAAAAGTAGCGCTTCTACGCCGAACACCCGCTTCCCGCCGCCAAAATAGTTTTGGATGTATGAATAGATGAAAAGCCACCCGTATTTCGTCTCAATTGGTATGGCGCCGGTTTCTAAGTGGTCGTGTTCAAACCGTAAGGGATTTATGCGGTGCTCGTCTATCCGCTCATGCCACGATTTCCAGAATTCCTCATTCCATAAATCTTCAACTTCGTCGCACTCCACGATAGCGAGCTTGGCAGGCGGTTCATCAGTGTGCGCTGTAAGTATGCCCACTACTTTTCCATTGATGCGCTTGGGAAAAAGCACGAATGCTTTTGCGTTGAAAGGGGTTACGAGGTGGCGCTCGGTTACTGTTTCAAGGTCTTTGGAAATTGCGACCGCGATTTTGATGCCGCCGGCATGGAAAGGAAATTCGGAAAGCGCGGTATAGAAAATGTAATAACGACCTTCAAAATACGTCACTCGCGGATCCTCGCACCCAAAGTGTTCCCACGGTTCTTCAGGAATGATGAACTGCCGGCGGTTCTGCACATGCCTGTCGTCCACCGAGATGCCTTTGCCGATAGTTGAGATGCCGGCGGATGGCGTCTGCAAGGCGTCAGGCCTTCCCACTGCGCGGTAGAGAACGTGCGTCATCGCTTTCACCTTGATTGGAGAGGGGTTAAATGTGCCCCGTGCTTCCCACGGGTGGTCGGACACGGGAGAGATGAGCGGGTTATGCGGATCGCGTTTGACGATGTACATGCTGTGATTATACCGCGACTCCGATGTATGCCCACAGATTTTTCTTTCCTTTGAGTGCAAGAACTATAGAACGCATACATCCGTCATCAATGTCTCCACGCATCTTTTGCATCCCGCGGCGCCGGAATGTTCCGCCGGATACGATGATGGGGAGGAGATACTTTTCTTTCTGCGAAAGAACATCACGATTTTTCATAATGCCCGGTATTGCGATTCGCGCTCGTTCTTTGAGGATTGGAGGTTCTTTTTGGAGCGCTCGTTTGACGAGAAGCGCGGTTTGCAAAAGCGACCCGCGGGTAAACGAAAGTGGTAATCCGCCTGCGCCCCGCCATACGCCCACCTCGCGAGTCTCTACAGTGCCGACGTACCACTCTCGCGTGTTGTAATCGCGAAGACGTTTCGGGCTTCTTGCTTTTATGAGTCTGTCCAGTTTTTGCTCGGCCATTGGTAAAAATTTCCGTTTCGCCTTTTTTAGAGGATATTTTTTTGCGTAATCGGAGATGAGAAAACAACGTTTCACTTCTATACGCAAAACCGGCTTCAGAAGTTTCATCTTATACAAGCTCCGAAAGAAGCTCGTTCAGCTTTATCGTGGCCACGTTGGTCCATTGGTCGCCGCCGCCGTAATACACGAACAAGGTGCCGTCTCGTACAACCGCCCCGCAGGTGTAGACGATTCCCGGTTTCCACTCGTTCTCATACCAGAAATCAGGCGCGAGTATTGGCCCTTTGGAGCGGCCGATGACTCGGGTTGGATTTTCATACTCAAGAAGCATCGCGCCGATTTTATACCGCGAAGAATCCTCCGCCTGCACCGCGTGATAGATAACAAGCCACCCGCGGTTGGTTTTTATCGGCGGAGGACCGGCGCTTCTTATCCACGTATCCCAGTTCTTTCTCGGGCCGTTCTGTCCATAACGGCTTTTGATTGTTATTTTGCCGGAGGCCAAATCTTGGAGAGTCTCCACATAATCAATCTGTATGTCAGGCGAGAGGCTGTGAAGAATCGCGAATTTGCCGTGTATCTTTTCCGGAAACAGCACCCAGTTTTTGTGTACTTGTCCCGCAGGCGAAAGAAAAATCGGCGGAGAAAAATGCCAGCGGTGATTTTTGAAGTCCTCTTCGTCAATCGAGGTAGCTGCAACACGGATGAAATCCCACCCGTCAAACATGTTGAAGGTAACATAAATCGTGTTCCCGATTTTTGTCATCCGAGGGTCTTCCGAGCCGCCCCAACTGCCTCCGGAGGCGTAGAGCGTGGTGTCATAGCGCAGGTGTTTCTCCGAGTCCGCTGTGCCTCGCCACATGCGAGGGTTCCGCGGGTTCAAAGGAACGAACACCGGATAGGGAAGCCGCTCGTCAACATGGGTGCCATCTGTGGTTGCGGCATATCCTAAACGCGACACCCCTTCAGTGCCTATAGCGCGAAAGAGAAGGTGAACTTTGCCATTGAGGTCGAGCGCCGCAGGATTGAAAACGGCCATATCGTCCCATCCGCGCCCCAATTCGGGCTTTAGAATCGGATTTTCTTTCGCGCGGGCGAGGCGCCCGCGCGCCTCGCCTCTACCCGCCGCGGTTCGTATCGCAAAGAGAACGGCACCGAGCACAAAAAGCCCCAGTATAAAAAGTGCAATCCAAATGATGTCGCTTAGGGTGGAATACTGTTGCATTTTTTAATCCGATTCTGTATGCCGTGACATACACGAAAAACGACGGCTCGAGAAGCGTTTTCAATTTCATTGTAACACTCGTTTTTGAGAAAAACCGTATGGATACCTGCCTGTGTTGATGATTTTTATGCGGGCAGATGTGCCTCATTATAAAGCGCGTAGGGTTTACCGAGTTCCCGTGCCCAGCGCTCGGTGCCATAATCAAAATGCCACCACTCTGATGGATAGACTCGAAATTCTGCGTTTTCCATTGCATCCAAAAGTATTTTTCTATTCTTAATAATTTGCTCCACCTCCCCATGAGAGGAACCCGGGTT
>DATDST010000018.1:0-4814 GCA_036517815.1 Minisyncoccota bacterium
GACCTGAGCCGATGCGGAACCACCGATAAGCACTATGGATGCGAGCACGGAAACGAGGCTAATTTTGTTCATAATTTGATTAAAATATGGCTTAAAACCTATGCCTAAGGCTTCGGTTGTACTGCTAATGCAGGGGTAATATGCACCCGAATCACGTTTAATGCAAGGAAATCCAACCCGCGTCAAATCCCCCCAAAAACCACTCCGAATCCCCTCAAAAATGAGAGGCGAGGAAGAAAGAGGCCCGGTTTCGCCGACCGGGTCTCCTGCAAATTCGTTGCCGCTCACTGCGGCTCTCCGAGTGCCTTGGGTGTTAATCCAACGACGACCATGTAGTCGTGTTTTTTCATGTTCGTCGGGAACGCAAGCCTGAGCCATTCCTCATTCAGGTAGGTGATGCGGCGTTGAGGCACGCCGCTCTTCACTCGTTGCATGAAGATGCCTCCGCTCGCACGAAAAATCGCGCAAGCCCGCTCGACGTCCCGTACTCGTTCACCCATGAGCAACATATGTTGCTCTGTACGCGGCTCGAATCCGTCCGCGATGGCGTTATCCCGGGCGAACATAAAGCCCCGAAGGTGCCGTGGCGGCATCGGGTCGATTTTTGGTTCGAGGCGATTACCGCCGCCGGAGCGGTACATGTGCTTCCTGCTCATTGACGACATGGGTGTGTTCCTCCATTCATCCCAGATAAAACTACTTCGCGCGAGCCCTCAACGCAAGCCCGCCGGACGACGGTCTGCAATCATTCTAACGTTTTGCAAAACGTTTGAACGTTGCGGAGATAGAGAGAAGGGACAGAGTTCCGGATCTCAGGCGCTGTGCACTTTGTTCCACACCGTTGAAAAAATAAAACCGACGGCGTAGCCGATACAAGCGGCGATGACGATGACCGTCGCCGCGGCCGTTGCGTCAAACGGCAAGAAGACAGGACCGGACTGCACCATGTGCGCCCACATCGAGAAATTGACAAGCGGCCGCGCCCAGCCGAGGAGAATCAAAACCGACCAAAGGACATGGAACCCACCGAGCATCACCGCGCCCACCATTCCCGCTTTGTGTGTATTTGTATTCATAAAAAATGAAGATGTCTGCTAATAAGATAAGCGTACTCCTGCGGCTTTTTCTGTCTAGCACCCGCACACACCCACACTGTCATTCTAACGTTTTGCCTGCCGGCCGCAGGCGGGCAAAACGTTTGAACGTTGTGGGGATAGAGATGGATAGAGAAATAGAGTGGGGTGGGGGTGATGAGGGTGACGGGGGGGTTAGGCGAGCGCGCCGGTAACTACAAGAAGGCCGAGGAGGACGAAAAAGATGCCAAATATGCGATTTACCCTGTACGTGCGCTCGCTCGGAACGTATTGCGCGCCCATGATGACGCGCTGGCTCCAGACTTGAAAGCGCACCATCAAGTCCGGCCGCACCACATTCATCCCGCCAAAAACGAGTAACACAAACCCGACAATGTATTGTTCCATCCCCCAATTCTACACCCACTGATCAAGCAAAAAGTACTTTGGTTTCTGGGCGGGCAGATCCTAAGTTGCTGTTTGCGTGCGTGGCACTAAGGTGTGTGACATAATCGGGAAAAAGAAAGGCTGTTATTGAACGGACAAGTTCCTGTGGATGCTTAATATTCTCTATCTGCTTACCCGCATTTAATTTCACCACCTTTGAGCATCGCTCTGAGGCCTCGAGTTCCTTAACAAAACGCAGAATAGCAAAAGGGTCTAGAGACGGGATTGGCAACTCCAGGAGCGTCTTCTCCGATATAGTCATACCGCCATCATTCACGCGCCACCACCAATACATATAGCTACTGTTTAGAAGCACGTATGCCGAATTAAAACTCTCAGGAGTGTCAAAATATAAAGTCCTGAAGGAGGTTCTCTGGACAGGGTGTTTGTTTGCTGAAATGAAGTACCTAGGCGTTGTCGGCACCTGCAACGCATGCGCAGTTGGTGTTTGAGAGATGATGTCACCCAAGACCCTGTCGAAGCGTCGCACTATTTTATATAGCGTCTTCAAGTCTCTACTTATTTTCGGAAATACGTCTTCCGTGAAGGTGACTTCCGTAAGGAAGCCTGGCGCTGAGCTAAACACTTGACTCCTCTCATGACTGCGCCAGCGCAAAAGTGGAGTGATTCGGTGTTTTTTTGCCCTGGCACACTTGGCAACAATGATGCCGGCGCGCGTACTATTTGCCTTATTGGTATTGCCAGAGCCAAACTTCACTCCAGAAAAGATGTTATCCGGAACATTGTCAAAACAATAGACATCGAGTGCGCGATGCTGATTTATAAGTAATTTGCGCAAACTGCTGAAACGAGACCCGTTTGTGAATGTTTGTGGTGTTATTGAGATGTAGCCCATAGAGGCCAACGTAGCAACTTTTTCCAAAAAATACGCGTACATATTTCGCGTTGCCGCCGTTGCAAATGTATCGCTGAACACGCCAGATACGTATGGAGGGTTCAAAATCGCCGCGTCAAATTTTGGCAAGTCGTTGGCAGTCAGAAAATTTCTCTCTAAAAATCGATCCTCTAATTTGTTGAATAATTTGTCTTCTTTATTCTGGAAAGCTAGCGTAAATAGAACTCGGGCACTAATCAGCGCAAGCGCGTCAAGGTCAATAAGATAAATTCTCGAAAGAAGAAATCGCTCTGGATCCACTTGCTGCTTCACAAGCCAATACGATAGGTTCCCGACTCCCGAGCAAGGATCCGCCCATATTGCATTGTGCGGAAAGGTCCTTGCGTGACTTGCAAGAAATTGGGACACGTCATCTGGAGTGAAATATTGACCTTCAACCTTTCTCTTGGCACGATCACTATACGCAAGCGCATATTCATACGCTACCGAAACCTCCCCTATGGTCATATGCGCAAGTACGTCTTGCGTTGCTGGCACAATATCTCGAAATAATTTGTTCTGAAGAATGTAGGAATAGGATTCTCCAGTATTTACAACGCGGGCTACCAGCATTCTTTTCCATGCCTTTGTAAGCCCATGTTGGTCAACCATGGATTCAATAAACAGCTGGTCCTCAAGAGAAAGAGACATCCTTACCATTATACAAAGCAATGGACATTGTGTACTATCGAGCTATGAACATCTCTTACCCCGTGGCACGGGCAACTTTCTCCTCTTTTCGAGCAAAGCTGGAGAAGGATGGGGGGCTGCGCTCGCAGCTCGAAAGCGCCGTTAAAATGCTCCGATCTTCGTACAATACTGCCATATACGAAAATCGGTTTATTGTCGGAGGAGCCTTGGAGCATATTATGGTTGCCGCTTTTAATGGCGCCGGTATCCCCGCACAACACGTTGGACGTGGGGATACTCGAGTGGATGTCTTAGTAACCAGCGAACGAGAAGATGCGGGTTATTCTGTAAAGGCATCCTTTTCCACCTTGAGCGCCCGCCTTATCAACACCATGGGCAATAAAAATCCTGAATGGAAAGAGCCTTCTCTCTTTTTGTTTTCAGGCGTAGGAATCGTTTACGCGGATCCTGAACTGCTTCCCGAGGCAACTATCCATGGGGATGGCGTTCTCACACTTGATGGGAAGAAAATGCGGGCGTACATCACAAGTCACCCGGAATATGTTCTGGCGATAATCTTTGATAAGCCGAAAACGGGCAAAATAGCATCTTCAAAAACGGCTAGCGAGGACGTGGCCCGCAATATCGTGCACAATTTCCCGAAACTCTCACTCCCGTAGTGTTTTTGAATGGCTTGGTTTTGTCATTCGAATGACCTTAGAGAGCTTCCCACGTATCCTTAAGCAACGCATCTCGCTCGTCTGCTGTTAGCATATCCTTTTCCTTTTTCTCAAGGACTTCATCCCTGTACGTCCTAATAGCGTCCTGTTCAATAGTGATCAGATCTAGAGTTTGGACACCAACAAGGTACTCCTTTAGATCAGCAATCTTTTCTTCCGGCGTCATTTTCTGATTCGCATATGAACGGACTCTGTCTCTGATGAGTTGCAAGACTTTTACATTGCCGGGATTATGATCCCAATGTAACTGTTTCCCAGCCGCCTGGCGCTTTTCGAGGGTTTTTGCGTTGTGTTGATAAAAATTAGATGGACACGTATCAATTGTGTAGCCATGTTCTTCTAATCGCTTTTTTGCCTCTCCGGAAATTCTGCGTTTGATAAAGGTTGACGAAGGTTTGCCCCAAGCATTTACAAACATTGAGTTTCCACCGCCGCCCGACATCAACTTTTTTTCGAATGCGCCGCTGTACGAGTCAGAAAAGACGTTGTATAGGAATCTTGCTGTACTATCGAGAATGTTATCGTCATTTTCCGTCATAGTGAATGTACACAAGATATCACGTCCTACAAATCTTCGGCTTAGGGAACCGTGCCGCTATTTTTTGTTCTCCTCCCCCTCCCCACCCCTATCCTCCCCGGCAACCACGAAATACAACCCGACCGCGAATGCCGCAAAGACGATACCTGCGATCAAAATGAGGCCCATGTGAAAATCATGGCACAAAACACCCACTTATGTAACCTCCCCACCTTTTTTTGTTATTGCAGTATTTTGCAAAATACTAGAATATCAGTCGTACCGTAAACCTTCATTCGGAAATGCCCCTCAATTTAATTCCTTATTGCAGTTTTTTGCAAAATACTAGAATAGATTCCCCTCGTGCGGTGAGTTTGTGCCGCACCGTGGTCCCCTCGTACCGCTTCATGACAAGTCCCGTTATCGCAAGCTTCCGGATATGGTCCGACGCGTTTTCGTACCCGATGTTGAGATGTTCCGATATGTCGTCCACGGAAAGTTCCGGCTCCCTG